>CAYYNS010000200.1:0-4120 GCA_964473085.1 uncultured candidatus Brocadiaceae bacterium | reverse complement strand
TCGGGGCTGGAGACCGCGCGTTCGTCCAGCTTGGGCGCAAGGAAACAGCTCACCAAGATGCCATTGACCTTGGGCGCTGGCCAGGTCATCGGCACGCTGAGCACCACCACGCGCCTGCCCCTGTCGCTGAGGCGCTTCCAGAGAGTGTCCGCCTTCACGTCGTTAGAGTTGGGCAGATAGATGTCGAGGTCCGGTTTGAGCTCCGCGTAGCCGTAGACGCCGAACGCTCCCGGTCCCTGGCCAGTCTGGAAAGACGCCCACGCGACGTTGCTCACGGTGGGATAGACGCTGGTGATGCTTTTGAAGATCCCTTGCTGCGCTAGCTTCTTTAGGTTAGGCATTCGGCCCTCGCCCATGAGCTTCTGGGCCAGGGAATAGGGGAAGCCGTCCAATCCGATCCCAAAGACCCTTTTCCTGCGCCGGAGGCCGAAAACCATGATGGTTCTCTCCGATGTCTTCAGGCCGCCCGTCCGGGGGCCGTCGCCTGGCAGAAAGGGCTTCCCTGGAAACTCACGCTCGGGTGCTGGCCACGTATCATCAGGCTTCGGTCACGATGCCCCCCGCGACCACGTCGTGACCCCGTTGGAGTACGAAGCGTCCGAGTTCCGGCACGTCCGTGAACCGTTCCACCACCACGGGTGTATCGGTGCAGATGGTGACTTCGCCGACCTCGGTTTCCAGCAGCGCCCTTGCATTCTGTTCGAGGTGCTCAAGCGTTGAGGAGTCCACGCGCTCGCGGATGGCGGACACGCGGGAGTTCTTTTCCTGGGTCGAGCAGCGCAGGATGAGGCCCTCGTCGGCCTTGAGCGGTTCATGTGCCAGCCAGAAGATGCTTGCCTCGAAACGGTCAACGAGCCTCGCCGGCTTGTCAGGCGGGCAGCCGACCTCACCGCGCTGTGCGGCGTCTGTGTCGAAAATGATGCCGACACATTCTCCGGAAGCTGCTTCCGCGATGTCTTTGCGCCCGAAGCCGAGTATTTCGACAACGGTCCGGATCGTGCCGACGGGAAGGAACTGGAGCTGAGCGCCGCGCCGTAGCATGCCGCTCTCCACGCGCCCGACCGCCACCCGACGGCCCTCGACCTCGTAAACGTCCTGTATGGGAAACCTGACCGGCTTTTCGATTGGCGCCGGCCCCTTCTCGAACCGGTCCAGGGCTTCCAGGATCGTGGGGCCTTCGTACCACGGCATGCTTGCGGAACGGCCAGCCAGATTGTCTCCCAACTTCGCGCTGACTGGAATCTCAAGGGCCGGAGCCACATCAATGCGCTTCAGGAACGCGTGTAAGTCACGTCGGACCTCCTCGAAGCGGCGGCGGTCATACCCGACCAGGTCCATCTTGTTATAGGCGATGATTGTCTGGCGCAACCCCAGGAGCTTGAGCACGTAGGCATGGCGGCGCGTCTGCTCCTCGACGCCTTCGTAGGCGCTGCATATGAGCACGGCCGCTTCCGCCTGGGAGGCGCCCGTGATCATGTTCTTGAGGAACTCCTTGTGGCCCGGGGCGTCAATAATGACGTAGTCGCGGCGCTCGGTGGAGAAGAAGGCCTGGGCGGTGTCAATCGTGATGCCGCGTTCCCGCTCCTCGCGCAAGTGGTCCATGATGAAGCCGAATTCCAGCTCCTTGCCCTCCGCCTCCGAGGCCCGCCGTATCTCCTCCATCCTCCCATCCGGCAGGGAATCCGTGTCGTAGAACAGCCTGCCGATGAGTGTGGACTTCCCGTGATCAATGGATCCAACCAGCACCAGCCTCAGGGCTTCACGTTCCATGCATGATCCCGTAAGATGGTTTTGGGTGTCCTCGACCGGCCAACTCGGCTGACCCTCGGTAGCATCAAAGGCGGCGGGACCGGAGGCGCAGGCCCCCTACATGTATCCCAGCGAACGGAGCTTCTGCATGGTGTAGGCGTCTTCTTTATCCTGCGCCCTGCCTGCGCGTTCAGCCGTCTTGCCTGTGCGAATTTCCTCGATGATCTCACCTACGGTCGAGGCATTTGAGTCAACCGGCACACAACAGGTTTTGCACCCCAGGCTGCGATAGCGCTTGCCGTTCCTGGCGAAATACAGGGGGTTGACCGGCAGTGCCTCCCGCTGGACGTAGAGCCAGACGTCCAGCTCGCGCCACTCCAGCAGGGGATGCACGCGCAGGTGGAACTCTTCGTCCGCTTCGGTGGTGTACTGGTCCCACAGTTCGGGAGGCTGATCTTCGTAGTTCCACCGGAACTGGCGGTCCCGGGGCGAGAAGTACCTCTCTTTGGCCCGAATGCCGTGCTCATCGCGGCGGATGGCAAGCAGCAGCGCCTCGAAGCCGTGCCTGGCGATGAACTTCTTCAGCGCGTTGGTCTTGAGCTCCGTGCAGCAGTCGAGCTTGCTTCCCTTGTGCGGCCCGACGCCGGCAGCGAGCGCCTCCTCGTTGCGGGCCACAAGCAGGTTCAGCCCCCAGCGTCTAACAAGCTCGTCGCGGAACGCGTACATCTCCGGGAACTTGTAGCTGGTGTCTATGTGCACGACGGGGAATGGCACTTTCCCAAAGAACGCCTTCTTACACAGCCATACGAGCGTCGTGGAATCCTTCCCCACCGACCACAAGGCCGCCAGCCGATCGAACTGCGCATAGGCTTCACGGATGATGTAGATGCTTCTGTTTTCCAGTTCAGACAGCCGGTCCATCTGTCGTTTTTCCCCTCGGAACGGGACCCACAGGGCTCACCGACGGCTGGCGCAGGCTTTAGGCAAGCCATGATACCTGTTTGGGCGGCCGAGTTCAAACACCGCTCGCCCGGGCCTCACGGGCCAGTGCCTACAGCTCCGCTTCCGACGACCTGGTGAGCCTCTAAATAGCGGCATCGTCCGGCCTGCTGTGTGGGGGCCCTGCGGCTTGCCGCTCCGGGTGGGCCAGCAGCAAGGCCCCGAACATGCACGGCACCATCAGAAGGGTGCAGAAGGCGAAGAAGCACTGGAACTGTTCGAGCCGGATCGGGCCGATGGAGACGTGCACCCCGTCAAGGGCCTCCAGGACCGGCACTGCTGTGAGTGCGCCGATACCGTAGGTCGCAAGCGAGCAGAGGTTGTTGACGGCGAAATACGCCGGCCGTGCAGGTTCTTCCGGCACAGCAGCGTAGAGTGCGCCAGTCATGGCGACCGGAAAGGCTGCATCTGCAACGCCAGCAACAGCCCATGCCATGACCGCTGGCCAGACCCGGCCCGCACTGCTGAGGGCATACCCCGCGAAGAAAAGCACATAAGCGGGCCCGAAAACCAGCATCGCGTGCCGGGCCCCCCTGCGGTCCACGTAGCGGCCCACCCAAGGCATCGCAACGATCTTGACGATGTAGTAGCCGCCCATCATGTAGCCGATGAAGCTCTCCCGCATGTGGAGGACCTCGAGGTTGACGACCTGGTAGTAAGGCACAGTGGGGAAGAAGGGCAGCGAGTAGATCAGCACGGCCAGGACGTAGCGCTTGAAGCCGGGACTTCTGAATGTGCGCGGGATGTCATGCCATTCCACGCGCGAGGTGGTGGAGACCGCTGGCATCGTCGCCCAACGCAAAGCCAAAACGGAAAGCACCCCGAACAGTCCTCCGACGGCCAGTAGCTGGGAGAGCCCCGTGGTGTTGGTCTTGCCGATCCATTCGGCGATCGGGCCCAAAGCTAGCGTTGTGACAATGAGGACCAGGCTCATGATCTGGAATCGGCGGCCCAGATAGCGGCCGCGTATCTCCGCTGGGATCGTCGAGGCGAGCCATTCGTCCGTGAGGGGCTGGGTCAGGTGCAGCAAGGCCGCGGCCATGAACACGGCGGCCCCCAGCGCCAGGAGGCGCAGTGCGGCAGGCAGATACGGCACCAGAACAACCGCCACGATCACCAGGACGGGCTCGGCAATGGCGGCCGACAGGATGAAACCTTTGCGGTCCTTGACCCGGGTCGTGGCGATCAAACTGACCGTCTGGATGATGCACGCAAAGCTCATGACCGAAGTGACGAATCCCATCCGCTCCTTTGACAGGCCGAGCGAGAGGGCAAAGGCTGTGAAAACGAAGCTCGTGCCCGCGCAGACGCTCACGAACACGGAGCGCAGGCTCAGGCTCCAGTTGAACGATTCAAGAGATCGGCGGGTCTC
>CAYYNS010000199.1:0-4122 GCA_964473085.1 uncultured candidatus Brocadiaceae bacterium | reverse complement strand
CTGCCCGCCGACAGGCCCGCGATCTGGACCGGGACCACCTCACAGTCCAGCAGGGCGACGATCCAGCGGATGGGCCGCGCAAAGCGGAGCGCTGGCTCCTCCTGCGCCGCCGCCCCTGGCAGCGGCCAGCCGCGCCGTACGGCGGGCCAGCGCATGGACTTGGGAAAGCTCACCGAGAGCACAGCCTGCCGGAGCACTTCGGGCAACACCTCGATGGCTGCGGCGCCTTTCTGCTCGACCACGGCCACCACGTATGGGCCTTTCGGCGTGTCCCTCACTGCCAGGCTATCGGGCGTGACGCCCTGGGCACGCGCAAAGCCGAGTGCTGCCTTTCCCGGGCTGCCGTCCCTGTTGAAGGCGGCGATGGCCGGCGGCCCTACGATCTCCTTCCTTGTGGAGGGCTGCACTGAGGGCATGCCCTCGGCAGCCACGGTCAGGCGGCGCGGCGTGCCGGCGGTGCGCACGGAGCGGGGCTCCAGGCGCCGCTCTACCAGCAGAGCCCTCAGGGCGCCGGCAAGCTGCTTGAGCGCCGGCTCAATATATCCGGCCGGCACCTCTTCAGTGCCGATTTCGAACAGCAGGTCACTCATGGGAGAAGCCCCGGGCATCATCCGACGAGGGGACTATCGGCCGGGCACTGACCGGTCTGGGAGGCACCCGCTTCGACGAGGTCGGGGCCGCAAGTTCACATGTACATGCCCGTCACGACGCCCTCGAAGACGACCCGGCCGTCAACGATGCCCTGCACCTCGAAGACGGCGCGGCGGGTGCCCACCTCGATGCTTCGGGCCAGCAGGATGAGGCGGTCGCCCGGCGCCACCGGCCCGCGGAACTTCACCTTGTCCATGCCGCCAAATCCGACGAACCGCTCCGAGCCGCTGTAGCGCCGATAGTAGTAGCTGCAAAGCTGCGCCGCCGCCTCGCACATCAGTACGCCCGGCAGTAGCGGCCGCCCGGGGATGTGGCCGCGCACCCAGAATTCGTCCGGCCTCACGTCCTTGAAGCCGATCACGATGCCGTTGGCGGGGTCGTAAAGGATGACCCCATTGAGCTGCTCGAACTCGTGGCGCTGGAGGTTGTACTTGCGGATGTCCTCCGGGCCGGCCTCTATGCGCGTCAAGTCCACCTTGTCGAGGTCTATGAACGGCTTTGGCGCCATTGAAGCCCTCCGCGCGCTGGACTGAAGGGGCTCCCGTCCCCAGCGGACAGAGCCGGATTATAGTTGTGCCCTGAGCGAGCGTCAAGTCGGGCAGGGCGGCCTGAGGCTGCGCCCGCCGGCAGGCCTCCTTCCGCGCTCCCAATCACAGCGCGGGATGCGGGTTCCAGCTCTTCATCTCCAGGCCGTCCTCGGTCCACTTGGCCGTGCTAGTCGTGACGGACAGGTATTTGCGCAGCGTCTCGTAGCTGGGCAGGCGGATTTGCTGGCCCTCGAGCGCCTTGCTCAGAAGCTTCCAGATCCACTCGCCGATGTAGCGCTGGTCCGCGTAGAAGAGGGCGTCCGGGTGCGAGATCATCTGCTGGAGCGTCGAGCGGAACTCGTCCTTCTCAAGCAGCGGGCTTTCGGCGCGCTGGCCGTCCCGCACGGCGAGCTTGGCCATGGCCTGGCTGGTGGCAAGGATGAACCTGCCGTCGGCGAACACCCAACACAATGCCAGCGGGGCCATGTCCTGCCCCAGGGGTATGGGCAGCGGCGGGCTCTGGTAGATGGTCCTGCCCATGAAGTCCACCGTGCTGAAGCCAGCATCGGGGGGAGCGGTGGCCAGCAGCGTCTGGAGCGTCTTCTCCAGCCTCTGGCTGTCCTTTAGCTCCGCTGCCACAATCAGGTTGATCTCCCTGGGCGGGTTGGCGCTCACGACCTCTTTTGGCACGTAGAGGAACCAGTGGCTGCCAACCGTCTGGATCAGGTCGCGCTCGATCTGGACCGGCGCGTTCGGGTCGTTGATCCCTTGCATCATCTGGTCGTAGAGCTGGGGCGAGAACTGCTTGATGGCCGACTTGATCTCCTCCCAGAGCGTCGGCACGTCGAAATACACGCCTGCGTAGACGGCGGCATCCTCGCCCACGAACGCTGGCGGCTTGACGTTGGACCTGCCTGTCGGCGCGACCGCCTTCAGGATGCCGGTGCGCGGGGCGGGGATGAGGACGAAGGACCGCCCGGAGATCCCCTTCTCCTCAACCCGCACGCCAGCGACCTGGGCCTTTATGTCGGACAGCCCCAACGCCTTGACGATCTGCGTGGGATCTCCCAGCATCATCATGGGCATCATGGGGCCGGCGGGCTGCATGCTTGACCAGAGCGGCTCCAGGTTCTGGTAGCTCACGTAGTCGCTGTCGGCCTCTATCCGCCCCAGGAGGCGGCGGTAGAGGTCCGACTGGGCGAGCGGCCGGATGTCACCGCCGTCGCGCAGGACCAGATGTCGCTCCAGCAGGCTGCGTTCCTGACCGACCTCCACGGCCAGTATGCCTCCCTCTAGCGACAGGAAGATGTGCGGGGGCTCCTGGCCGGCCTGCTGCTGGAGGAGCATCTTGCGCAGCTCGGGGTCCAGTTCCTGGAGCTGCGCCTCGCCCAAGGCCTCGGTGGCGGGCTTCGCGGGAGTAACGTGGCGAATCGCGTGGCCCTGGAATTCCTCCTCCGTCACCTGCGCCCCGCCCTTCTCTACGGCCATCTGGATGACCTGCTGGATGAGCTTCTCGGCGTCCTCGCCGTTGGGGCCGATGTCAACCAGGAAAAGCATCCTGCTCTCAGGCGGCGCCGGCATGCCCATGGTGCCTGCCTCGCCGGCTGCTGGCGGCACGACAGCCGTCACCATGGCGATCTCGCCGCTCAGGAGCTTCTCCACGTCGGCGAGCTTGATGCCGCTGTCCTTCCAGGGCAGGTCGGCATGCTTGCTGACCAGCTCGGCGATCTGCTCGAAAAGCGCCTTCACTTCAGGCTCGGCTATCAGGGCGCTGTAAGGGGTCGCCCTCAGCTTGTCGAGCGCCTGCCTGTAGTCGCGCAGGCTCGCGAAGCCCGTCACGTCGTCGGGCACCAGTTCCTGGAAGGGCCTGGCCTGCGCCCGGACCGGCGCCTCCAGACAGACAAGTCCCGCCACCACCGCAGCCGCCAGCAACCTACTGAGCCTGCTCTTGAGTCTGACCATTGTCCTCTCCTTCTTGCGCCTCCGGCTTATGAGGCGGTGCCAGATAGTGATAGCCCGTGTTGGGGTTGTCCTTGTCGTAGGCAAAGGCCTCCCGGAACTTCAGGAAGTCCTTCACCACGTTGATCGGCACGGCGAACCCCATCGCCTCTGCCACCAGGCCGATCTTCATGTTGGTGACCCCTATGACCTCCCCGCGCGCGTTCATCAGTGGTCCGCCGCTATTGCCGGGGTTGATGGGTGCGGTGGTCTGGATCAGCACGATCCCCGCCGCCGCCCGCGCCTTCGTGCTCACGATCCCCTCGCTGACCGTCCGCTCGAAGCCCAGCGGGTTGCCGATCGCAAAGACCGGGTCGCCGGTGCGCACCGTGTCAATGTCACCGAAATACAGCGTGGTGAGCTTCAGCCCCGCAGGCGGCTCTAGCTTCAGCAGCGCAAGGTCAACGAACGGGTTCACCGCCACGATGCGCACCCGTTCGACCTTATGGCGGGTGAGCGTCTGCCCCTCCTGGGTGAATAGCGTCACCGTGATCGCCGTTTCGCCCTCGATGACGTGGGCGTTGGTGATGAAGTAGCCGGCTTCGTTGATGATGAACCCGCTGCCGATGCCCTTCGGCGTGCGCACCATCAGGACGCCCTCCCCGAACGCCGCAACCAGTTCCTTGACGGGCCGCGCCGGCAGGTCCGCTCGCCGGTAGAGGAGGTCTTCCTCCGGCTGAGCCTCTGTGCCCGACTGCACCTCGGCCTCGCCTGGACGCGCCTCTTCGATCCGCAGGATTTCCTTGTTCGGGATTTCGATGAGCGTAAAGCCGATATCCAGCACGACAAACTCGTGCTTGCGCACCAGCACCTGGCCCGTGAGGAGGTTGCCGTCCCTCAGGTAGACCGTCTCGGCAAAACTGGTCGGGAGTAGCGCCAGCGTCAGAAAGAGCGAGGCCTTCAGCACGGCGGCGCCGTAGGTGCGACGCGCGCCGCATGTCGGCCG
>CAYYNS010000198.1:0-4144 GCA_964473085.1 uncultured candidatus Brocadiaceae bacterium | reverse complement strand
GCTGCGGCAAGGTGTTGTGGTATGGCACACACTGGTCAGACATCCAAAGGCGTCTGGCGAAAGCGGTGCAGCTCGCCGGCATGTCACAGACGCTTCGCGGCAGTGCGTAGGACACCCCTGCCCCCACCGTGCCAGTCCCAGCCCGTTTCCAGGCTAGGTGGAGGGGCCGACAGGGAAGCCGCATGATGATGGCGCATCCGGGCGATCCCGCTCCCGTACAGAACAAGCCCCGACGGTCTGCCAGAGGCCGACGGGGCATCAGATGAAAAGGTTGGTAGCGGGGGCCCAATATACACTAGAAAAGAAGACGCCCACGCGTATCATCGACTTCGACTTCGAGCGCGAAGCCCTCCGAATCACGGCGCAGGTCTCGTCTTTCCGCGCCGTAACCCTCGCGCAGCCTGAGGTTGCGCCCTCCGCGACGCGAGCCCTCCTGTTCTCATGCTGCTCCTCGCCACGGTACATGGTCTCCCCGGCACGCTTATTTGCCCCTGGCGCCGGCTTCTCCGTGGGTCGAAGGTCGGGGGCTGGTAGCGAGATGAGCTGCCTCTTGGCACCGCGCTGACGGGCTCATAGCCAGGTCAAAGTATAGGGGCCGCGATTGCGTACTGGAGCTGACCGTGCCTGACTGTGTGTAGATAGCGTGGCTCTGATGCCGCATGCAGGGGCGGGGGCCGCGGCTGGGGCTCCAGGGTCTGGAGAACACGCTGCCACAGCATGCCATGGGGAACCAGGCCGCCGTTCTGGCAAAAGTCCTGTGATTGCCTCCACACGTACGTTTGTGCCTCCTCATAGCCAATATGCCCGGCCGAACGCCGGTCACGAAACCATTTCACCAGCGATGTGTCGTCGTCTTACTTCGCTCTACTCGGGTGCGTAGACCTCGGCATTTCCCGATATCACATCGTTCAACCAGTCGCGGGCACAGCGGTACTTGAAGTCTATCGCCGGCTCCCGCTCTTCTCCGAACACGTGGCCGTATCGTATCCGCAATTGGTGCCGGCGATGGCAGTCATCAATCTTGTTGACCACCGTGATCTGGCAGTCCGTCTTCACTGAATCAGCAAAGAGATACCGGGAGGTCAGTCGTAGGAAGGGAGTACCCAAGAAACACAACCCTGTTGGCCTCTCGCAGGTGTTTGAAGGCGGTTTCCGGGGTAATGCACAGCTCGGGGTGTTCTTTGAGGAAGGGCTTTCCCAAAGTCGGCGGGATGACAAGCGGCTGCCGGTCGAGCGTGACATCAAACAGCGGTTGTGGACTCTCTGCTGGTCCGGGCGCACCCTCGTTAACAAGTGGCTCGTCAAACAGGATAGCCTTGTGCTCCTGAGACACTCCGATGAATGCGTTCAGGATGAGGATCGCCAGGATTACGAGCGTGTCTGAGATACCCTCGTCTGGCCAGATCATACCGACGACAAAGGAAACGGCAGCCGCGACCACTAGGATGAGGACCAGGAAGTCCTTGAACTGGTCGAAGAACATGCCCGGCAGGCTCTTCCGTTTGGCCTGTGGGAAGACGTTTCCTCCAAAGCGCGCAAGACGCGCCGCAGCTTCTTCGCGTGATAGGCCCTGGACGCAGTCTGATCCTAACCGGCCGAGCAGATCGCCTCAGGGATGGCATGCCAGGCTTGTGGCCGGTTCGACACGACCTCTCGCTCCTCCGCACATCTGGCGATGTGCCCCGGTGCAGCCGATATGGGCAGTGTGTACGTCTTCAGCGAGACGAAGCACTTACCCCTACCTTCTCCTACAAGGCTGGCAGCCAGCGTGCCACTGGAACACAAGACCCTTTGGGCAGACCTTCCGGCAGGGCCGTGGCAGACCTGGAACGGGTGATCTTGCTACGGCTTCACCCGAGCAGGCCGCTCCACTTCGCGATCACGGGAGCGAAGACCAGCGACACAACCGCCATCAGCTTGATCAGGATGTTCATCGAAGGCCCGCAGGTGTCTTTGAAGGGGTCGCCCACGGTGTCCCCGACCACCGCGGACTTGTGAGCGTCGGAGCCCTTGCCGCCCAGGTTGCCATCCTCGATCCACTTCTTGGCGTTGTCCCATGCGCCGCCGCCGTTGGCCATCGAGACGCCAAGCAGCACACCCGACGCCGTTGCCCCTGCCAGGAACCCGCCCAGCACTTCCTTACCATTCGGGACGAACAGCCCTATGACAAGGGGTGCGCCGAGGGCTAGCACGCCCGGCAGTATCATCTCCCTGAGAGCTCCCCGGGTGACAATATCAATGCACTTCCCGACCTCCGGCTCCGCCTTGCCTTCGGCCAGGCCGACGATCTCTCTGAGCTGGCGCCGTATCTCGGAGACCATCTTGCTGGCCGAGCGTCCGACCGCTTCCATGGTAAGCGCGGCGACAAGGAACGGAACCATCGAGCCGAGCAGGAGGCCGACGACCGCAGCCGGCTCAGTCAGCGTGATGACCTCCAAGCCGACGGCCTGCTGGTAGGCGGCAAAGAGCGCCAGGGCTGTCAGGGCGGCCGATCCGATGGCGAATCCCTTGCCGATCGCGGCCGTCGTGTTCCCCAGGGCGTCCAGTTTGTCGGTCACCTTGCGAACTTCGGCACCGGCGCCGCTCATCTCAGCGATGCCTCCGGCGTTGTCAGCAATCGGCCCGTAGGAGTCCGTTGACATGACGATGCCGATGGTCGCCAGCATGCCCACGCCGGCTATGGCGATCCCGTACATCCCGCACGACAGATAAGAGTGGAAGATCGCGGCCGCTAAGGTGAGGACTGGCAACACGGTGCTCATATAGCCGACAGCAAGACCTGCGATGACCGTTGGCGCAGCACCTGTCCCGGCTGCCGCTGCAATCCGCCTGATGGGCGGGCCGGAGGTGAAGTACTCGCTCTCAAGGCCGATCAGCACTCCGCATCCGAGGCCTGCCAGGACTGCCCAGAACGCGTTCGGCACGATCTTCTGCGCCACGAAGTAGGCGCCGATCACGAAGAGGGCTGCACTGATATAGGTCGCGTTGCGCAGGGCTGACTGCGGGTTCATGCGTTTCAGCACGTTCATGGAGGCTACCCCGATCAGGGAGGCGACCATGCCTCCGGAGATCAGGATGAGGGGCAACACCATGTGGAGCTTGCAGGTGGCGAAGTCCTTGCTGATCGTGGCCCCGATGGCCATCGCGGCGACGACCGAGCCAACGTAGGATTCGAACAAGTCCGCGCCCATGCCCGCCACGTCGCCCACGCAGTCACCCACGTTGTCGGCGATCACGCCCGGATTGCGTGGGTCATCCTCGGGGAAGCCAGCTTCCACTTTGCCGACCAGGTCCGCGCCCACGTCGGCGCTCTTGGTGTAGATGCCACCGCCCACGCGCGCGAACAGCGCGATGCTCGAAGCGCCCATGGCAAAGCCATTGATAATCACTGGAGCGGCCACGCCCTTGGCCCTTGTAAAGAGATAGAAGAAGCCCAGCCCCACGACCCCGAGGGCCGCCACTGCCATGCCCATAACCGATCCGCCGCTGAAGGCCACTGTCAGTGCCGCGGGCGTGCCGCCGTCCTTGGCGGCTTGAGTGGTGCGCGTACCGGCGCGCGTCGCCGCCTTCATGCCCAGGTAGCCGGCAATCATGGAGCAGCAGCCGCCACAGGCAAACGCCACGGCCGTCCATATCCCAAGACCCGGGGCGACCGTCAGTCCCACGATGACAACGCAGATGTAGATTGCGATGATGCCGTACTCCCGCTTCAGAAACACCATCGCGCCCTCGTGGATCTTCTCGGCGATTGCCTGCATCCTCTCGTTGCCCGCGGGGTACTTCAGCGTCCGGAAGTGCGTCGCCACAGCAATTGCCACGCCGACCACGCCTAGCCAGGGCAGAACCTGAAGCACCGTCTCCAGCATTTGGGCGTCTCCTCGTCAAAGGGTCTCCGTCATGCGAGAGGCCGCCGGGATGGGCTGCTTGGACCGCCGTCTGGAATCCTTACGCGGCAGAACCATAGCCGGCACATCCCCGCGACAGTAAAAAGCACATGATAGGCTAGGCAGCCGGGCAATTGCAGGCTCACTGGCCCGCTTTTGGCCTTCGGTCACTCGATGATTCACCAGGACGTGCCGAACTCCTCCCGGTCGCCGCTCAGCGTTCCTCCAAAATGAGCCTGTCGAAGCCGGGGGTGGTGTGG
>CAYYNS010000197.1:0-4153 GCA_964473085.1 uncultured candidatus Brocadiaceae bacterium | reverse complement strand
GCGCGAGCTCTGCCTGCGCCGGTGCCGCGCCAGGATCAGGCAGTGGGGCCTGAAGGTGCCCGAGCGCGAGGTGCTGCTGCTGGACTTCGGCCTGGGCGAGTTCGACAGGACGGGCCTTACGGAGTTCTGGATCGCCAACCAGACCGCGGCGGGCTACTGCGGCAAGTTCATGTTCGTCTTCGACGGCCAGACCTGCCCGGCCCACCACCACGAGGTGAAGCACGAGACGTTCTTCATCGTCAAGGGCGCAGTCGAGATGGTGGCCGGCGGCCGCAGGCGCCTGCTCCACGAGGGTGAGACCTACACGATGGTTCCCGGCACGGTGCACTCGTTCACGGGCCGGGGCGATGCGCTCGTGCTTGAGGTCAGCGTGCCTTGCCTGCTTGGCGACAACATCTTTGAGGACAAGCGCATAGGGGCCGGGGGCGTGATCTGAGCAGGGCGGCGGTCAGACCATCGGCTCGACCCGCTGGACGAGTTGAAGCGGCAGGCCCCACAGGGTCGCTCACGTTCAGGGCCGTGTGTTCGTATCTCATGTCGTCCTCCGGCTGAGGAGATTGACGGACGGCAGGCGGCGTGCTATTTTGCCCGCGTGCGCTGGAGAGCGCGAGCCGATCCTAGAGGAAGACCGGACGATGAGGACCGTACGATTCGGCATCGTCGGATGCGGCCTGATGGGACGCGAGTTCGCAAGCGCGGCCGCCAGGTGGTGCCACCTCACGGAGATGGACGTGCGCCCTGAAGTGGCGGCTGTGTGCGACACCAAGCGGCAGCTCCTCAGGTGGTACACGGACAACTTTCCCACAGTCCATCTGGCGACGGAGGATTACCATGAGCTTTTGGCCTCGCCGGACGTCGAGGCGGTTTACTGCGCCGTGCCGCACAACCTGCACGAGCAGATCTACTGCGACGCGATCAGGGCCGGCAAGCACCTTTTCGGCGAGAAGCCCTTCGGCATAGACAAGGCCGCCAACGACGCGATCCTTCGGTGCGCGCGAGAGCACCCGCGCGTGTTCGTGCGGTGCAGCTCGCAGATGCCTTTCTATCCGGCCGTCCAGCGCGTCGGCGACATGATTGAGGCCCGCGCGTTCGGGCAGATCATCGAGGTCGCCACCGGCTTCCTGCACTCCAGCGACTTGGACCCCAACAAGCCGATCAACTGGAAGCGCATGGTCGCGATCAACGGCGAATACGGCTGCATGGGCGACCTGGGGATGCACGCCTGCCACGTGCCGTTCCGCGCAGGATGGGTGCCGCTCAACGTGCGCGCCGCTCTCTCAAAGATCGTCAAGGAGCGGCCGGACGGCAAGGGGAACATGGTGCCGTGTGAGACCTGGGACAACGCCACGCTCCTTTGCGAGTGCGTGGATGGGGCGACCGGCCAGACGTTCCCTTGGACGTTGAAGACGCACCGCATCGCGCCGGGCGAAATGGACAACTGGTACGTGACCATCCTCGGCATGAAGGCATCGGCGAGGTTCTCTCTCAAGAACCCGCGCGTGCTCGAGCTTATGCATTACTCCGGCGGCGAGCAGGCCTGGCAGCGGGTCGAGGTGGGCTACACGCCGGCCTTCAAGGCGGTCACAGGCGGCATCTTCGAGTTCGGTTTCACGGATGCTGTCCAGCAGATGTGGGCCGCGTTCCTTTACGAGCTCCAGCACGGCAGGCCGCTCAAGAGGTTCGCCGGCTGCGTCAGGCCAGACGAGGTGGCGCTGAGCCATCGCCTTTTCACCGCCGCGCTGGAGTCACAGAAAAGGCAGGCCACGGTACCTGTGCCGACCGCCTAGCGGACGCCGCGCGGCATGGATGCTGCTCATGCGTGCTGGCGGGGGGGCAGGGAGGACAGAGGTGAGATTCTCTGAGATGTCGTCACCGCAGATCGGGGAGGTGGCAAGGCGTGGCGCGCTCGTGCTGCTGCCCGTGGGGCAGACGGAGGAGCACGGCCCGCACCTTCCGACGGGCACGGACGCCATGATCGCCGACGAGCTGGCGAGCCGCATCGAAAAGGCCCTCGAGGGCGAGCTGCCCGTCGTCGTCATGGATACGGTGTGCTACGGCTACAGCGTGAAGCTTGTCGCAGACTGGCCGGGCACGGTGCGGCTTTCACACGAGACCCTCACCGACATGCTGCGGGAGATATGCGGCTCGCTGGCTGCGATGGGGTTCCGCAAGATCGCCATCATCAACAGCCACGGCAATCACCCCGGGCTGCTGGAGGGGGTCTCGCGGCGCGTGGGTGACGATCACGGCGTGGACGTGCCCGTGCTCGATGTCGGCGGGCTTGTGGCGGACACCATCAGGCGCTATGCGGAGGGAGGGGACGGGGCCTCCTGCCACGCGGGCGAGATGGAGACCTCCGTCATGCTGCGCCTGCGGCCCGATCTGGTCAGGACCGACCTGTATCCCGACGGGGACAGGGTGCGGGTAAAAAGCCCGGTCAGCGACGGCGTGTTCTGGTCAACCTGGTGGCGCCAGAAGAGCCGCAGCGGCGTTTACGGCGACCCCAGGACGGCCTCCGCTGAGAAGGGGGAGAAGTTCCTGAAGGCGATTGTGGAGAAGGCGTGCCTGTTCCTGCGCGCTTACTACGCGCACCCCGGCCCGGAGGGGGCGTAGGCGGATGTCACCCCGCTGCGTCATCGCCTCCAGATCAGACTTCATCGCCCTCATGCGGCACGATCCCGGCCCGCACCCGCTCGTCTGGACGGGCGACCTGACTTACTGGCGCAGCGCCATGGCGGCGCGCGGCGACCTGGAGCACAGGTACGATGGCGTTGGCGGCTTGCTGCGCCTTCAGCTTGACCTCGGCATGTTCCCCTACTTCCAGTACGATGCCTTCTGGCCGTTCGAGGTGCGCTACCCGGAGGTCGTCGTTGAGTCGGAAGCCGTGGAAGGTGTCACGCGCACGGTCTGGCGCACGCCGAAAGGCGCGCTTGCCGGCCAGACGCGCTACTGCCCTGAAAGTTTCTCCACCGCGCAGACGCGCTATCCCATCCGGGGACAGGATGACCTCGACACGCTGTGTTTCATCCTGGAGCGTCAGACCTACCTGCCGCGGCTCGACCATTATCATGCGATTGCGGCCCGGTGGGGGGAGGAAGGGTATCCCTCGATCGGCCTGCCGCGCAGCCCGATGTCGAGCCTCATGGTGGAGTGGGCCGGCACGGTCAACGCGGCCTACCTTGTTGCGGACGCCCCGCGCAGGGTCGCCGACGTGCTCACGCTGATGGAGCGCAACATCTGGCGCGTGATTGAGGCGGTGATCGAGGCCCGCATCCCGGTCGTTCACTTCGGGGACAACCTAAGCAGCGAGACGGCCACGAGCCTCTTCGACCGCTTCATGAAGCCGTATTACCTGCGCGCGCTGGACCGCCTGCATTCGGGCGGTGTGCGCGCCGCCGTGCATCTGGACGGCACCGTGCGGGGCCTGCTCCCAAAGCTGAGCGGGGTGGGCTTCGACGCGGTTGAGTCCCTTACCCCCGCCCCCGTCGGCGACGTGAGGCCTGACGAGATGCGCGCGCTCGCTGGGCGCGGCGACCTCGTCCTGTGGGGCGGCGTGCCGGGCGCCGCCTTCTCGCGCTCATTCCCCCAAAAGCGCTTCGTCGCCCTGCTGGAAGAGGTGCTGGGCGCCTGGCAGGGGGGCCCGTTCATCCTCGGCACGGCCGACCAGGTGCCTCCGGACGGCGACATCGAGCGCTGCCGCATCGTGAGCGAGATCGTGTCTGCGCGGCAGGCAGGCGTCGGCAGGTCGTAGCAGGCAGGCTCAGGCAGGGGGCACGGGTTCGTCAAGCACGACCGGCGGCAGGAGGCGGCAGGCGGGCGGAAGCTTACTTTTGAGCTCCTCCGCGCTAGTTGCAAAGAGCGGGCCGATCTCAAGCTCCGCAGAGGGGGCGTCGAGCGCACTGAGGTCCGCGCCCGCTTGCTTGAGCCAGCGCAGCCACTGCGCCCGCATCATCGCCCGCGCCGTCGGCGGGCTGTCAGGCCCCTGCTGCGTCTTGACGGGGGCAAACTCCTCGGCCCGCTCCACCTCGACGAAGGCGCAGCCCTGCGCGTACGGCATGCAGTCGAAGACGAACCTCTCGAACTTGTAGCAGCCCTTCAGGTCGGAGTTCGCCTTGCGCCCCTGGGCGTCCACGATCTCGTACTGCCTGCGCGC
>CAYYNS010000196.1:2770-4168 GCA_964473085.1 uncultured candidatus Brocadiaceae bacterium | reverse complement strand
GCGTCCTATCGGCCGTCGGCCGCCTCAAAAGAGAGGCCTTCAACATAGCGGCAGGCTTCCCTGAGGATGCCCTGGTAGCGCCCGTATGCGCAGGCGACGTGGTGGATGTAAGGCCCGTAGATGAAGGTGCGCTCCCACTGCGGCCAGTCATTCACAGCGAGCCAGCAGTACACGTTCTGGGTCTGAGGGCCTTCAACCGTCCTGCCTTCCCCCGCCACGAGGCGGTAGTCGCCACGGTCGCCGTCGAAACGGCACACGGTGATCTCGCCGTCCCTCATGCGCCAGTGACATGAGCCGGGCTCTA
Source organism: uncultured candidatus Brocadiaceae bacterium (assembly GCA_964473085.1). GTDB lineage: Bacteria > Planctomycetota > Brocadiia > SM23-32 > SM23-32 > CAYYNS01. The sequence continues at coordinate 3,864 of CAYYNS010000196.1, read as the reverse complement.
TCCCCGGCAGAATCCAGTGCGGGCCGACCGACGCCGCGCAGTCGGGATGCCGCAGTCCCAAAGGAAAGCCGCAGTGCCATAGCAGAACGGCGTCGTCGCGCTCAGGATGACGCACCGTAAGGTCGGCCAGGAAAGTCGGCGACCTGTCGAGCGATGCCCGCTGCAACAGGACACTGCTGATCGCCCCGTGAATGTCGGTCTCCGTGACCGCAGGGATGCCGCGCTCTGTGACCTCGGCAAGCGAGAACTCAACCATGGCGCCGAGCTCCCTGCAGATAGAAGTGAATGACTCCACTGCGAACGCACTCAACTTCTGATCGTGCGCCCGCTCAAGGAGTTCGTCGCGAAATGCCAGCACGTTCGCAAGGGGCTCGCGAGCGGCGAACCCGCTGAAGGCGACCTGTTTTTCGAGGCGCGCGATCTCCTCGCCATACTCTCGCGCATGTGCCGCCGCCCGGGCTTTGGTGTCCCGGATGACCGTCACCAAGTCTATGGGGACGATCTCTATGCCGAAGCGCTCCAGGAGCTCGCTCTCATTGACGATGCAGCTCCAGAAGAAGTCTATGCGGCCTCCCACCTGGCCGATCCGCAGGGACCGCAGGCCCTTCACCACGTTGGCAGTGGCGATGAAGTCGCGTATCCCGGCCTCAAGCTGCGGGTCGCTGAGGCGGCAGTTCTCGATATACGTGAACGGCACGCCGAGCTTGTGGAGCACCTTGCTGCTGGCGAAGAGCCCGCACAGGGTGTCCCTCAGACGCGTGCCATCGGGCAAAGGCGCCTCGTCGCGCGGACCCCACAGCAGCACTGGCACCCCAAGCTTCTTGCCAATCATGCCGCACGCGCCTTCGGTGCCGAAATTGCAGTGTGGCATGAAGACCGCATCAACGCCCCGTCGCTTCAGGTGTTCGACCACAGGATCCACGTGGCTCTGGTCCCGTACCATGCCGTCGGGAATCACGCCATCTACATTTATGAACTTGACTCCGAGGCGCGACAGGAGCTCCTCGACCCTGTGCTTCTGAATGAGAGCGTCTTGATGGGAGAATACGAACTTGCCGATCGGCACGAGACCTAAGACGGGGCCTGTCTCGCTG
>CAYYNS010000196.1:0-2670 GCA_964473085.1 uncultured candidatus Brocadiaceae bacterium | reverse complement strand
TCTCCAGGATCTGGATTGCCCGTGCAACATCCTCCACGACGTCCGGCGAATACTCGTATGCGACGTATTCACGCACGGCATCTTCAGCCTTCGTCTTGCCGTTCCAGTAGAACTGGCTAATGATGGCCTTGTTGATGTCTTCAAAGATGCCCTCGGAATACGGGAAGCCACCCGAGAGCATCTGTCCAACGCTGTCCCAGAGCCGCTGGAAACGACGGGGCAACGGGTTGGCACCGTAGCCTCCCCACGGGTACATCCCCCACATGCTGATTTCAGGGAAGTTCAGCAGTGGGAGACCCCCGGGCACAGGGTGGGTCAACAGATAGGCTGGGAAGTCCTCGTGTGAGTCCGCCAGGATGTAATCGAGCCACGCAGGAGGCTTCGCAAAAGCCTCTGCAAGGCCCCGCCACTCGCCTTCGTCCTTCCGGAAATCGAAAAGCCAGGTTGACAGGATTACCTTGCCGCTGGGCGAATGCCTGCGGAATACGTCCGCCACTGCCTCAGCCATGATCAGGAACCCGTTCGCCCCCCAGGGCTTGCATTCCCCACACGCGCAACCGCCCTGGTCATACGGCCAGATCCAGATCTGGTCGAGCCCGATATCAGAAAAGGCCGCGAACTCCTCGTCAAACCAGTGAAGCATCAGTTCCCTGGCGCCGGGCTTGTGCGGGCACAGCTCCACTCCGTAATGTGCGCGCCCCGTGCGGGGATCGGAGCGCAGCTCCACAGGGCTGTTGGCGTAAGCCTCGTTGGCGAGCAGACACAGTCCCACCTTCATGCCCGCGCCTTTGCCCGCCCGCAGGATCACGCGGAGGCAGTCAATCATCTCCCGCGCTGTGGGGTCGCCCATGCCGTTGAAGTGATGCATGTCGAACCAGACCATCAGGGCATTCAGGCCCCAGAGCGAGAGCTCTTCCACGTAGCGCTGCACCTCCCAGACCGGTGCGTCGTGATAGAAATTGTGGAAGTGCGATGCAAAATAGATGCCCCGTAGCGGCTTCTCAGGCAGGGATCTGCCGCGCCACGTTCCCGGGATGAAGGAACCTTCCTCAAACCGTGAAGACCGCAGGAACTTGCCGAGGCCGTAGAGCAGACCGCGCTCATCGTTGCCGACGATCCTCACACCCCCCGCAGGGCCATCCTCAATGCAAAAGCCCTCCGTGCCCACCCCAGGGCGCACGTCCAGAACGAGACGTGGCTGCCCAGCGCCTTCCACCGCCACGGCATGTATGCCGCACCGCTCCTTCAGATGCCTCTGAAGCAGTTCGACGGTCTTGTTTACCAGCGGCGTCGGTTCTGCACGAACTTCAAACTGAAAGGCTGGCGTCATTGGGATCCTCCTGCGGCACTAACGTACTAAACCTCCGTCCGCGTGGCTTGCGCGACCGCTGGCCTTTCCGGTCGCATCAGCGCACTCAGTTTGCCTACATGCCGAAGTCGCACAGGAGGGCCATAATACTCAGGGCACTGCCGTGCGTCAAAAACGCACAAGGCCCAGACTTGCCCACTGGCTGGCAGACGCTCACAGTTCAAGGCCGAAAAGGCGTCGCGCATTCTCATGGAGCACAAGGCGACGTTCGTCCGGCCTCAGGCAAGCATCCAGGTACAGCCCTACCTGCCCTCCGACGCCCAGAAGCGTCTGGTCCGTGCCGAACAACACCCGCTCCGGGCCGAGGATGTCGAGGCAGTCACGCAGCGCATGGTGGCTGGGGTGGCTCGAGCAGAACTCCACGCAGAGGTTCGGGACATCCTTGACCGTGCGTGCCCAGTCGGCATCCGCGCCGTGCGCGTGAACAATGGCCAGCCCGGGGTTGTCGCGGGCGAGTGCCCGCTCGGCCAATGCATCGCCCGGGGAGGCCGGCATGAACAGCACGGGGCGCTTGCGCTTCGCAATCTGTGCCATGAGTGCCCGCACCTTGTCGCTGCCCGTTGGACATGCAACGTGCGTGAGCTCGAGCTCGCAACCAACCATGCTCGCCAGCGCGTAGCAGCGGTCCATCTCGGCACACGAGAGTGCAAGATCGTGTGGCGTCAGCTCAACGTAGCCCAGCAACTGCGGGTGTCCTTCGATCGCTCTGGCCAGGGCGCGGTTGCCTGCAACCACGTCGTACCGCATGCTCTCGTACGACGACACGATGCTCTTTTCGATCCCGTATCGGCGCATCCGTCTGAGCATGTGGCTGGGATCGTAGTCTTCGTCCTTGCACGGAACGCGCCAGTAGCCCAGGTGAGAATGCACGTCAATACTCGGCTCACGGAAACGCTTGGGCTCGAAGTCGGTGAGCTGTGGCCTGGAGGCCAGACGATCGGGCGAAATGTCCAGCAAGCGCATGGCATTGCCGCCGAGGATGGCCGCCTTTTGCTCATTTGAAAGGTCAGCCTCCGGCACCTGATTGAGCGCCTTTTGCATGGGACGCCACGGCCCGCCGGAACCATACAGGAGGCGGTCGGCGCCTACGGCGTCGGCCATGATGCTCACTGCATCTACCGTGGCAAGCCAGTTGACCTCTGCGTAAACGTGCGTGTGTTCCTCCACGACGGCCATGACCTCGGACATGTTGCCGTAAGACGTGTCAGTGAGGATCACCGGCAGGCCGAGGCCGGCGGTCAGGCGCGCCACCATCCCGCTTAACTCCCAGCCGGTAGGGCAATGCTTCGTGTCAAACATCA
>CAYYNS010000195.1:2872-4175 GCA_964473085.1 uncultured candidatus Brocadiaceae bacterium | reverse complement strand
TTCCTCGGCATCCAGGACTACTTCGCCAGCCACATGGGCGAGCGCTTCGCCCAGCACCCCTGCCTGACGATGGACGCCATGAACTTTGCGGCAGAGATGCGCGGCTCCACACAGGCCTACCTTGACCTTTACGAGCACCCGGACGGGCTCAGGGCGCTGATGGAGGTTGGCCTGGACTTCAACATCCGCTTCCAAGAGGCCCAGATGGAGCGCACGGGCACCTATGCCGACGGCAGCTTCGTGTGGCTGGCTGGGTGGGTGCCGTTTGCCCGGGCCGTCTCGCTGAGCGTTGACGCCTATGTGATCTGCTCCGTGCGCAGTTACGTGGAGTTCGGCTTCGAGTACCAGAGCCGGCTCATCGAACATTTCGGCCGCGGGCTGATGCATTTTCACTGCAACAGGGCAGACCTGGCCGCCGAGGTGGCCCGCCTGCCGGGACTGAGCCTGCTTCAGTACGGCGGCGACACGCGCGACCCCCTGCCAGAGGTCGAGCGGCTGCCCGAGATGCGGCGAGCCACGGGCGACGTGCCCATCATGGTCGCCTGCGACCTGAAGCGCTTCCTGGACGGCCTGAGCGGCCGCAGCCTCATGCCGAACGTCTGGTACAACGTCAGCGGCGGCCCGATTCCGGTTGACGAAGCGAACCGAATCATGGACACGGTCCGCAGTTACCGCGCGTGATTGCCGAAAAGTGCAATCCGATTTGCGGTAGAATCACGGTCCTTGGGACGCACAGGCTCGCGGCGGGCTGTGGCCACATCGCAGCCGGGCCGCTATCCTCCAGTGCTTCGGGAGCACAAGCGATGTCCATCCGATTGCCCGACCCGCGTCGAAAAGCTCGCCAGGAGGCGGAGCGCCTCTCGGCAAACCGCGCCCTCTATCTCCAGGCGCCCATTGACCGCGTCATTGCAGACTCGCCCCAGCTCGACCGCCAGGCGCTGCTGGAAGGCATCGAGCAGTTCCACGCCGAGCGCATGGCGAAGGTCCCCTCGCCGGCGCGCTATCCCGAATCTCCCCCGTGGGTGGATCACATCCTGGCCGTTGACCGTGAGCTCCAGCGGATAGCCGCGCTGACCGACCGCGAGATGGCGATCCACCGCAGCCTACACGAATACCTCACGTTCCGTGGCTTCGCGCACGCGGCGCGCCTGGCAGGGGGCCCGGAGCGCTGCCGCGGCGCCTACCTGCCCGACACCGACCGCGGCCAGATGACCATCTCGAACGCGGACGACCCGCTAACCTACTGGAAGCCCGACAGGTCGGTCCCGAAGGCGCTGCCTGGCAGCGGGCCGCTCAACAGGCT
>CAYYNS010000195.1:0-2862 GCA_964473085.1 uncultured candidatus Brocadiaceae bacterium | reverse complement strand
GGATCGGCGTCGGCAGCGGCCTGCACATGGACGAGGAGCCTGAGGAGCTCTTCCCGCTGCCCGCCATGGAAATGGCGTTCCACTACGCGCACGACGTGCCGGCCGCGGCGGAGTTCCTGACCCGCTACTGCCAGTTCTGGGGGCGCTGCAATGTCGTGCTGTTTGACCGCAAGAAACAGTCGTGCGCGATCGAGAAGTGCAGCTTCAGACACATCGAGGTCTTCTGGCCCGGGCCCGACGGGCAGAGCCACGTCAGCGGCATGGTCTGCCGCGACCCCAACACCCCGCAGGGGCGGCACCAGCGAGCGATGCGGGAGCGCCACCTGGGGCTCTTCGGCCTCCCCCCGGACGGCCCAGACGCCGCCTTCTGGGCGGCCTGCCGCAGGTTAGAGGACAAACTGGCCGGCGCGCTCAAAGCGATGGGGCCGCAGCCGCGCTTCGACGATCTGGTCAGGCTCTTCGTGACGCCCTGGCCTGAGGGGCTAAACAAGGCGGGCCTACGCCCACACCCGCAGTCCGGCCTGGTGGGCTACACGCTCCAGACGCACGTCTCGCTCCTGGACGAGCGTAAGTACCTTCGCTGGCAGCGCAGCCAGGACGGCTCCACCTATCCCTCGCAGCCCGAGGTCTACGAATTCTGAGCCGCCCGCCAGCTCAGCCCCTCCCGCGCAGCGTGCGGATGAGCGAGAAGACGAAAAGCAGCAGGATAAGCCCCCAGCTAAGTCCCATAAACAGCCAGCCGCCCGGCCGCATCGCCTAGGCCTCCTTCGCTGCCCGCCGCTTCCAGACGACCCAGACCATGAAGATCAGGGTCACCAGCAGGAATAGGAGCATGATCCGCGTCCACAGGACGTGGGGCACGTTCTCCCGCGGCACGTTCCTGAGCAGCATCACGGGTATCCAGTCCTGGATGAGCCAGAAGCCCAGGATGAACAGCAGGAACAGCGGCGTGACGTACTTGATGATGAGCCTGTAGAAGCCGGGAATGGTGATGTCGGAGCCCACGTGCAGCTCCGTCCACGCCCTGTCCATGCCGAAGACCCATGCGAACAGGATCGTCTCAATCGTCGCAAACAGGACCAGGAAGAAGGTGCCGCCCCAGAAGTCCAGCTCGTCCAGCACGCCCTGGCCAAGGAAAAGGATCGTGGGCTGCGTCAGCACGAAGGTGGCCACTGCGAACGCGATGGAAGCCTCCCTCTTGGTCAGGTTGAACTCGTCTTCCAGGAATGCAATTGCTGGCAGGACCAGTGAGATAGAGGACGTGATCCCAGCCAAAAACAGCAGCATGAACCACATGAAGCCGAACAGGTTGCCCAGGGGGATCTTGCTCAAGACCAGCGGCATGGTCACGAATCCCAGGTTGAAGGCTCCGGCCTCGGCGAGCTTGCCAGTAGCCGCCAGGCCGAAGAACGCGCAGGCGGCCGGTATGACGATGCTGCCGCCCAGGATCACCTCCGCAACCTCGTTGGCCGAGGCGGCCGTCAGGCCCGAAAGCGCCACGTCGTCCTTCGGCGTCAGGTAGCTGGCATAGGTGAGGATGACGCCGATCCCGCAGCTCAGCGTGAAGAATATCTGCCCCGCAGCCGCCAGCCAGACCTTCGCGCTCTTGAGCGCCGACCAGTCGGGGTTCCACAAAAACCCAAGGCCGTTCCAGACGCTGCGGTCGGGGTACGCGGGATCGGGTGCGCCCAGCGCGAATACCCTCACCACCAGGATGCCAGCCAAAACGAACAGGACTGGGAGCCCATACTTGCAGACCCTCTCTATCCCGCGCTGGATCCCAAGGTAGACGATCAGCACGTTCAGGAGGAACGTGATGAGGAAGAACAGGTAGGCGGGCGCGAGGCCTGAGAAGTATTCGTTCTTCACCAACCCCTGGTAGCCCTGCAAGAACGCACTCATGCCCTCCCGGGTGACGCATGCGTTGTATTTGCCCGTGAGCGCAAAGAAGCTGTAGCCCAAAAGCCACGACTCTATATAGGTGTAATAAATGAAGATGACCAGCGGCCCGAAGATGCCGATCACGCCGAAGTACTTGATGAACCTGTTCTTGTTCCACAGGGTGTGAAACATGCCAGGGGCGGTGCTGTGGCCGAACCCGCCGCCGAAACGGCCGATCGTCCACTCGATCCACATCAGTGGCAGGCCCAGCAGGAAGAGGGCGACGAAATACGGGATCATGAACGCCCCGCCGCCGTTCTTGGCGGCCTGGACGGGGAACCTCAGGAAATTGCCCAGGCCGATGGCGCTGCCCGCCACCGCCATGATGATGCCAAGCTTGCTGCCCCACCTTTCCCGTGCCATGAGAACCCCTGTCTGAACTCGCCCGCCCGCGCTGCTCGTCGCGATAAGGATAGTGGGCGCGGGGCCCTTCCGCAAGGGGCGCTCTTCGCGGAGGCGCACGACTTGTGCGCGCCCCGCCTTTCCCCTAAGATTTACGCCGCGTTCTGGGCCGAGGAGACGATGACACGCCGCGAGCGACTCAGGCGCTGCTACTGGCACCAGGAACTCGACCGGCCGGGCGTGTTCAACCGGACCGGATACCCGCAAGGCGATCCGACCTACGACAGGCTCAAGGCATTCCTGGCTGAGCACACGGAGCTGAAGGCCGACTGGGAGGGCCTCCCTCACCTGCCCTACCCGTCCGGTGTCCGGACGGAGCCATACTCGGAAGACTGGGCGCGGCAGACAACGACCCTGCACACGCCTGCCGGCGACCTCGTGCGCTCATCGCTGGTGGGCCTCAGGAAGCAGCCCGGCTACATCGAGCGGCACTTCCTGAAGGACCGGGCGGACGCCGAGAAGTTCCTGTCGCTGCCTCCGCCCGAGCCTGCGTGCGAGGTCTCGTCATTCTTTGAACTG
>CAYYNS010000194.1:0-4201 GCA_964473085.1 uncultured candidatus Brocadiaceae bacterium | reverse complement strand
TCCACGTGATACCGCGCTCGCCGGACGACGGGTTCCAGTTCGGGTGGCGGCAGGGAAGTTACACGAAAGACGAATTGCGGGAGTTCGAGCGCAAGGTCCGTGAACTGCTCTGAGTTTGCCCGCCGCAGCCTGCCTGGCAGGACCGCGCTGGGGAAAACCGGGCCCGCTCAGCGCCCCAGCTCGATGACCGTGCGCAGGCCCACGACCGAGGCAGCGTCCGCTGGCGCGCCGCGAGACCGGTTGGCCGGCCTGCGGAGTTCTGCGCGTGCCAGCTCACCTCGTCCAGTTCCGCGCCCGTCGGCCCGGCTCCAGCCTCACCAGCGCGGCAGGCGTACTCCCACTGTGCCTCCGTGGGCAGCAATACGGGAAGCCCTGACAGCTCGCTGAGCCTCGCACAGAACGCCGCCGCTTCGTCCCACGAGACGTCCACCACGGGGTAGTCCGGGGCGGGCGCCTTCTTCTGCCCTGCGCACAAGCTCTGCGTGCATTTCCTGCAGGCTGCGCAGCCGCTCTTCCTCCTTGCGCAGCCACTCCGCCTGCGGTGGCTCGCGATAGCGCTCTTTGAGCTCGGCAACAGCGGTCAGGGCTTCCTCGAACCTGCACGTCCGCACAAGCCCCTGCACAAGGGTCAAGTCGAAGGCAGGCCCAGACGCCGGCGCAGTCGGCTGGCCGCCTTTCCCGCTCGCAGGCTGCGTGGGGCCTTCAGCCGGACGGCCCTCCTGCTGGCCCTTGTTCGGCAGCGCCTGTGCCGGCTGCCCCTTGCCGACACTGGAGGCTTCGGACGGAGGAGTTGCCAGGATGTCTTGGAGCTCCTTGAGGAGTGCCTGCCGCCGCTGCCTGACCGTTTTCGCCTCGACGGCCCTGCGGTAACGCTCTTCGAAGACTGGCACGAGACCTTCCACGTCCGCGTTGTAATCGGCCTGTCCCCGCCTCTTGAGCTGCGCTTTCAGCCAGTGGGCGCCAGCCTCCATCTGGGCGGGCGCGACCACGTCGTGGGAAGTGAGGGTGCAAACTCGGAAAACCAGCGCGGCCTTGCGCTGGAGCTGGGCGATGGGCTGGGCGCCGTTCTTGAAGTAGAGGCCCTCCAGCGGCGGCACCATCACTGCGTTGATGCTTAAGGCGCAGCTTGCCAGGACCCCTGAGATCAGGCCGATCACTATCTGGCCTGGCAGCTCGTAGCGGAACTTCATGCCGCGCCCGTCCGTCTTGAGGACTCTGAAGGCGACGGGCTCGAATGCCGCCAGCACGATCACCCAGATAAGGAAGAAGGCGCCGGCGTTGACGTATGGCAGCGGAAGGCTCAGAGGCCGGGCCATGCTGCGGGCCGCAGGATCGAACAGGGCGAGCGCCAGCAGCAGGGCGAACAGGCACTTGCCCAGCAGCAGCGCGCACTGGAAGAGGTTCCGGTAGCGGGCCGCGTAGAGGCACACGCCGATGGCAGCCACGATCGCGAGGTTGACAAGCTCGTACATGTGACGCGGCCCCCTCTCCGCGGGCCGGTGCTTACGTCACCCTCAGCGCCTCTTGCATGCTGGTTATGCCCATGGCGGCCTTCAGGAGGGCGTCCTGGCGCAGGGTTGTGTGGCCGGTCTTCTGTGCAGCCTGCTTGAGCTCCCCTATGGTGGGCGAGCGCTGGACAAGGGAGCGCAGTTCGTCGTTGAGGCGCAGCAGCTCAAAGACTCCGATGCGGCCCCTGTAGCCTGTCCCGCGGCACGCCCAGCAACCTCCCTTGCCTTCGTAGAGGACCGTTACCTTGCTGGGGTCAAAACCTGCAGCCTCGAACTCCCGGAGATCTGCGGGCGTGGGCTTGCGAGCTTTGCGGCATGCCTTGCACAGCTTGCGCACGAGTCGCTGGGCGAGAATGGCCGTCACGGAGCTGGCGACCAGGTAAGGCTGAACGCCGAGATTGATCAGCCGGAACAGCGCCGAGATCGTGTCGTTGGCATGCGCGGTCGTGTAGACGAAATGGCCCGTCATGGCGGCCTGCATGGCAATCTCAGCCGTTTCCTGGTCGCGGATCTCGCCTACCATCAGGATGTCCGGATCCTGTCTCAGCCCGCTGCGCAATAGGCCCGGAAAGGTGATGCCGGCCCTTTCGTTGACGCTGTGCTGCGTCACGTTCTCCAGTTGGTATTCGATCGGGTCCTCGATCGTCATTACGCTCAGGGCGCTGCGGTCCACCTCCTGGAGGGCCGCGTAGAGCGTGGTCGTCTTTCCGCAGCCGGCGGGCCCGCAGGCGATCAGCATTCCGTAGGCGCTGTTGACGATCGAGCGGACCTCCTGGTAGGCTGCCTCCGACAGGCCCAGGTCCTGAAGTTTGCGCAGGCCCACCGCCCTGTCCAGGATGCGGATGACCATCTTCTCTCCATGCGAGGTTCCCGCAGTGGAGACGCGGAAGTCAATGGGCCGCCCCTCGAACGATGCGCTGAACGAGCCGTCTTGGGCGCGGCGCTTCTCGGCCACGTCCATTGCGGCCATCACCTTGATGGCGGACACAACCGGCCCGGCCATCTCGGCGCCATAAAGCTTGGGGCTCTGGAGCATCCCGTCAATGCGATAGCGCACCTTGAGTTGTCCCGGTTCCGGCTCCAGGTGGATGTCTGTGGCTGTTTCCTTGATTGCCTCCTTGATGATGGCCTGTGCGGTGGCCAGGGCGCCTTCAGCGGGCTGCTCTTGCGCGCCCGGCTCCAACTCCCTGCCGGTGAGGCTCGCCGAGTGGATGGTCAGCGTCCCTTCCTCGGGTTCGCCTGCTGCGGTCTCCTCGTCGCCGCCCTCCGGGGCACCTCCCAGAAGTTCATTCGCCCACGCTGCGAGCACCTCCGACTTGCCCTTGCGCCCCAGCATCATCAAAGCCCCGGCTATCCCAAACGTGTAGAAGGTAAGGGTCATGGGCAGCTCGCGCCGGGCCGTGCGCTTGAGCTCCCCGTGCACGCGGGCAAGCATCAAGGTCCAGAAAAAGAAGAGGCACAACAGGATCGCAATTCCGATCAACGCCATCATTCTTCCTCGCTGCCGGTCAGGCTCCAGTCTAGCATCACCTGGATGGGTTACTGGGATCATATGCGAATATGGTGCTAAAATCAACGCGCCTCTGAGGCTGCGGAACAGGGAGCGGCGGACCTTCAATCTCCATCCTGGCACGCTGGGCCCGCAACGAGCCAGGCGGCGAAAGGCTTGACGTTTTTCCCCTGTGCCGCTACGATTGATTCTCCTTTCGCGCAGTGGTGCTCACGGACATCGCATTTTCCTCACTTTGCCTATAGGCAACGGCCATGGATGCTACCAAAGCGCTGGACATGGCGATCAAGAAAGAGGTCGAAGCCCATACGCTCTACAGGAGCGTGGCAAGGAAGATGGACGACCCGGCAGCCCGCACTCTCCTGGCCGAGTTGGCCGAAGAAGAGGTGCGACACAGGGCCCTACTGGAGGAGCTGACGGGGGACCAGGCGGCCTCGTTCAAGCCGCCACAGGGCCGCAGCCGCAACATCGTCAATTACCTGACCTCCAAGCCCCTGCGAGCGGACAGCAGTCTCCAGCAGATACTCGTCTACGCGATGAAGCGCGAAGATGAGGCGAGGGCGTTCTACCAGACCATGGCCCGGGCAGCCGACAACGCCGACCTTCGCGCGCTTCTGGAGAACTTGTCCGCAATGGAAGACTCCCACAAGGCACGTCTCGAGATCCTCTATGAGGACGTGTTCATGCAAGAGGGCTGAGGCCTGATCGTCATGGGGGCAGGCTCTGCCCGGAGCTTGGGGACGGCGGGGGCGCACCCTCGCGCGGGCAGATACGGAGTTGTGGGCGAAGATGGGTGACCGATACGATGTCATCGTGATCGGAGCCGGTCCAGCGGGCCTCGGTGCGGCGCTGTACGCCGGGCGCGCCCTGATGAGGACCCTGGTGCTCGAAAGGCTCGGGGCAGGGGGGCAGATCGTCGAGGCGTATGAGGTTGACAACTACCTGGGATTCGCCGAAGGCATCGCGGGGGCCGAGCTGTGCGAGAAGATGAAGGTGCATGCCGGGCGCTTCGGCGCTGAAATCCGTTACGAGGAGGCCCTTGACATCAGGACAGACGGCCCGACCAAAGCGGTCCTCACCAATGCGGGTGAGCACAGGGCGCCGATCGTGATCGTGGCCTCGGGTGCTTCTGCCCGCAAGCTCGGCGTGCCGGGCGAAAGGGAGCTGGCCGGCAGAGGGGTGA
>CAYYNS010000193.1:3684-4220 GCA_964473085.1 uncultured candidatus Brocadiaceae bacterium | reverse complement strand
CGTCTGGCCGCCACAGCGTCCGGTTCACACCCCGGATGCGCTGCCAGCGGCCGAAATGCGGGCGGCTTGACCATCAGCCGGGGCCAGGCTATACTTGCAGGTAGAAGCTCAGGACACCGAGGGCCCATAGCTCAACGGCAGAGCAGCGGACTCATAATCCGTTGGTTGGAGGTTCAAATCCCCCTGGGCCCACCACCTAACCTGCGGCGCCGTCAAGGAGGACTTCGCCAGTCATCCTGACACCCTCAATCAAGTCGTTCATGCGATTTAGCGCTCTCAAGAGCGTGCTCTTTCCACAACCTGAGGGACCGATCAAGGTATCACAAGCGCCCCGACCGTCACCGCTATCGAACCGGCTGTCATCGCTAGGATGCCGAAGCTGCCGGCTATCTCGTTCAGTCAGGCGACGGGCCAGATTTCACATTCGCGCGTTCGGATGCCGAGATGCGCCTCTGCAGGCAGGCTCAGGGTTCCATGACGTTGAAGCCAGTGTCGGGGTCTTTGCGGCGGCGGGCGCTGCTGCCTATGATCTCCAG
>CAYYNS010000193.1:0-3674 GCA_964473085.1 uncultured candidatus Brocadiaceae bacterium | reverse complement strand
GAGATGTGTATAAGAGACAGCAGCAGCACGGCCTCACCGAGCTTCCACACCTCGATGCCGGGACGGATGCAGCCTGCGCTCGTCGCACCGCCGCGGCCAAGGGCCGCGTGCATGTGCAGGCGCGGCCGCCCCTGCTCGTCCGGAAACACCGTGCCGATGCCCAGTATCTCGTGGACCCCGATCAGGGAGAACAGCATGGGCACGACCGGCGTTGCGGCGCCGTTTTGCGGCCCGACGACGATCCGCCCGCCCTGTGCGACCCCGCCGACCAGGATGCATATCGCGCGGGTGACGCCGTTGTCGTGAGCAAGCGCCTCGATCGCGTCGGGCATCCTGTCACCGTCCTCCAGCCGGACCACGAATACCCGGCCGATTCCAGCCTGGCTGTATTTCATTCTTGATCCTCGACTCAGCCCACGGGTTCGATCGTCTGTTACGCTGACGCTTCGAGCACAGGTGCAGCGCCATTGTAGGTGATCAGCGCGCGGCGCGCCAGCTATGAGGATTGCACAAAGTGCAGTAAAATATCACGTCCTGGGAGAAGGCGTACGAGATGCGCGGACGCTTGCAGCAAGCGTCTCATGAAGGGGAGAAGTAGCAGGCTGCCTCGGCCATGGATCGCTGTGCTGGGAGCAGCGGCGCCACGTCGCTGCCAGCACGTTCCGGCTGGTGTAGGCAGGGGGCCTTCAGGACTTTCTCGTAGTCAGTGACCTCACCGGGACGGCGAGTGCCGGGAAAACTCGTAGGGGGGCGCAGAGATTCCCGGCTTCCATTCCATACAGGTCATCGCAGGAAGGGGGGGCTCAGAACCAAGCCGCGATTTCGGCGACGGTCAGCTCATCGAGCCGACCAACGATGCGATCTGCCCCTTCGAGCGTGTGGGCAGCATGGGTGGTTAACACGCCCACCACCCTCATGCCTGCCGCGCGGGCGGCCTCCATCCCTATGTGCGTGTCCTCGAAGACGACGCATCGTGCGGGCGGCATCCCGATCTTCTCGGCGGCACGCAGGAAGACCTCGGGGTGCGGCTTTCCCCGCCTTATGTCGTCAACGGCCACGATGGCCGAGAAGCAGTCTTGCAGGCCGGTCAGCTCGAGTGCAGTAACGATGTTGAGCCGGCATGTCGAGGATGCCACTGCACACGGGATGCCCTCGGCCTGGAGGCTCTTGAGCCAGCGCTTCACGCCCGGCAGCGGCTCTATGCCTTCCTTTTTGATGAGCTGCCGGTAAAGCTCTTCTTTTCTGTCGCCCAGGCGCGCCACCTCGCGCGGGTCCTCCGTCCAGCGCAGAACACCGGGAATGAAGTTCTGGTTGGTCATGCCGAAGCCGCGCCCGAAATAGTTCTCTGGCAAGGGCCGGCCTTCTTCTTGAGCCAGCAGCTCCCAGCTCTTCTCGTGAAAGCGGCCCGAGTCAATGATGACGCCGTCCCAATCGAACACTGCGCCCCATTTCGTCATCGCAGACAGTCTCCGTGGTGTTATCGCCTGAGGTTTGTGCGGCGCGCGGGCAGGGCAGCTCCTGGCATATTCCTATCTGCGGCCTTCCGCCTCGTTCGCTCGCCAGGTCTGCACCTTCACAAACGTCGCCGCGTCGAGCGCCTCGTGGAGCTCTGCCTCGTTGCGCCACACGTAATCGAAGACCCTCTCCAGCCGCGCCATGCATTCCGGTGAACGCCTTAGGTAGGCATCGAGCGCGGGGATGTGCAGCGCCAGGAGGCTGAGATACTTATCGAGGTACCTCCACGACTGCTGCACGGCCTCGACCGGATGATCGAGGTTGCGGTTGACCAGCGCCCGCAAGTTGTCCACGAGCGCAGGCATGTGCGACAGGTTCTTGAGCCCCTGTTCGATCCGGCCGTGGTCGGTCTGTGGGACAAAAACGGGATTGAAGAACGGGGCCCAGAGTTCTGACATCTTGCTGAAGAATGCCTCCACCTGAGGCCCGTCTTCACCGTAGGCGTCCCGGAAGGACTCCCGCGCAATTTCCTCAAACGCCAGCTCCTTGTCCCAGAGCGTCCTGGCGAGCACGTCGAGTAGCAGGTTGTGTGGGAATGAGAGGCGCTGGACCTGGCAGCTATTGAAGCCGTGGAGGCCCATTTTCGCCAGGTGCTGAATGTCGCGGTGCAGGACCCTGGCGAGGGCGTACTGGTTGGGATCAAAGTGGCAGGCCCAGATGTTGTGGTAGTCGAAGTCGAACCCTTCGCCCTTGAAGCTGTCCCGCCACGCCTGAAGGAACTTTATGTTCATTCCTGCGTCTTTGGGGAACTCGAGCCTGTTGCGCCTATAATCGGGCAGCGGCCCGTCGGGTATGTGCGCGTCCGCGAACGACTGCTGGAATGCCCGTGTGATCGGGGCGAACATGAGGACGAACCGTTCGGGGTTTTTGAGCCGTTCCTTGAGCGGCGGCCAGAGCAGGTCCACGTAGATCAGGAACACGATGCGCGTATGGAGGCCGCGGGCAGTCAGACCGGCGTCCACATCGTTCAGGATCTGCATGAAGAAGTCGGAGGGCCTGGCCGCCTGGCAGCCCTCGCACTCGCAGTTGTTGTTGCTGCCGTCGGCGAGCCACACGTGCAGGATGTCCACCTCCGGATGTTCCTGGGCGTACCTGACGATGATGGCTGCCATCCGCCGCCGCACCTGTGGGTTGGAATAGCAGAGGTTGGTATTGAGCGGCACCCCGTGGAACAGGTCCCGCCTGCCGCCGATCTGTGCGAGCATCTGCCGCTGCTGGTCGGACAGCTTAATGGTCTGCTGGTCCCACCCTTCGCCCGGCAAGCCGAGCGCTGCGGCCGTCCAGCCGTGCCCCATGCGCTCCAGCCTCATGTCGCGCAGCTTGAGCTCCTCGATGACCTCGGCCACGATCTGGTGGACGCGTTCCGGACCGAGCGGCTCGGGCTTCAGGTGGGGGTTGCCAGGATGTGTGTACCACTGGCGCCAGAAGGGGGTGCCGTAACTGAACTGGATGAAGTAGCCGTTCATGCCGTGCTTGGCTGCCCAGTCAATCAGGTTACGCACGTGGTCCAGGGAACAGGCGCCCTCTATGCAGATCGTGCGGAACCGGTAGGAAGCGCGCTCGGCGATGTTGATTCCCTTCACGATTGGGCTGCTTGCCCGCGGGATGATTTCGCCCCCGGGTCCAGGGCGAATCCACCGCACGCCCAGCGCCTGCAAGTAGCGGTAGACCGCAAACAGGACGCTGCGTGGATTCGAGCCCGCCAGCAGGTAGCCCCTGCCTTGCGGGCGAATGACGACCCAGTCGTCCTCCGCGCCGAACCCTGCAGGAAGGCCCGGCTCGGACTCATTCACCACCGCCAGCGTGAAGGCGGGCGATTTGCCGCCTGTGGATAGCTTCTTGCCCGTGGCCAATGACAGGTATCGGGACAAGTCGCTCGCTGCGAATTCCAGCGTCTGGTGCTTTCCTCTCACTTTTATGGGTTCGTCCATCCAGTGACCTCGTCTTGGGTCGTCGCAGGCCGGCGCATGCCTTTTCAGCTTGCCGATGCCTTCCACGTCTCGCAAATTGGAGGCAGGGACCTCTTGTGTGTGGACCCTTTCATCAGGGCTTGCACGCGCGCCACGGACACCGCCGGGGCGTTTGGCCTCCGTCCTTCAGCGAGCGCCTCCTGTCTCTTATACACATCTGACGCTGCCGACGAATAGAGAGGTGTAGAT
>CAYYNS010000192.1:0-4223 GCA_964473085.1 uncultured candidatus Brocadiaceae bacterium | reverse complement strand
GGGAGAACATCCGCACGGTGAGCGATGCGCCCGCGAGGCAGATTGCGCCCGCTGCCGATAGCGGGCCGAGCCACGCCTGGGCAGCGGTGTCGGCCAGGCAGAGGGCGCGCGCCGTGATCACGCCGATTGGCACGAGCAGCACCACGTGGTGCGTAGTGAGGGAGGGGTCGCCGATCAGCAGCATGCCGAGGGGTACCGTGGCAAAGAGCGCCGCCAGCGCGGCGGCGCCGTTGCTGGGTCGCCAGCACAGCACCCACAGTGCGATTAGCCCCACGGCGATCAGCGCCCTCAGCGCGAGGGCCACGCGGTCAGCCGCGGCGGCGCTGAGCGTGACGAAGTTCACCGTCCGTTTGTCCGGCCTCTTGCCGGCCGGAATGGGCCTGAGGAACCGATGCGTGGCCGCCGTCAGTGACTGGTTCGCTGAGCGGTAAGGGCTGGTGATCACGCCGTCGGTCCCCTGACTGATGTAGGGCGCCACGACGTGGTTCAGCCACGATCGGTGCTGCTGCCAGGCGCCCGCCGGTCCCCACACGACGACTGGCAGGAGCGCCATGCAGACGGCCCCGGCCGCGATCATTCCGAGCAGAGCTCGCCAGCGCCGCTGGGCTATCAGATGGACGCCGAACAGCGCAGGGAACACCTTGAACGACGCCGCAAAGCCGAGGAGCACGCCGGCCGCCAGCGGCCTCTCGCCGCGCACCAGCAGCAGCAGGGCGCCCGCCAGCGGCAGCAGCACGAGCATGTCCGACTCGCACCTGGCGAGCACCGCCGCCGTCAGCGGGAGCGTCAGTATCCAGATCAGCGCGAACAGTCCGAACGGTGCCGGCGCGCCCGGCTGCCGGCACCACCTGGCCAGGCACCATGCAGAGACGATGCTGCCTGCGTAGCCCGCCAGGAAGAACAGCGCGCTCCCCACCCCTGGCCAGCGCCAGGGCAGCGCGAACGGAAAGAAGGCGATCGCAAAGAACGGCGGGTAGCCCCGGGTGTGAAGGTCTTTGTACTGGTCGAGACCCTCGACGATCGCGCCCCAGGACAGCGCCCGGAACCCGCGGAACTCCGACGAGTGGTAGTCCGCCTGCCGGTCGTCCCTGCCGATCTCCACGGGGGAGCGGTAAGAGGGCTTCTCGACGAAGCGCTCCTGCGGGACCTCGGCACGGATCACCGAGAGGGACCCCAGCGCCAGCCCCGCCGCGATCACGGCGGCCCAGAGGGCAATCCTGCCTGCGCGCGACTCCAGCGCCCCCATGAAGCGCTTCAGCAAGGACGCGATCTTCCTCGACAGGGCGTTCACTGTTCTGCGTACTCCTGTTCGCTCCCCACGGCGTTCACGTCGTGGTCCGCCAGGCCGAGCACGTTCTCGGCCGCCTTGATGGCCATCTCCATGTAGCGGTCACTGCTGGTGTAGCGGAACAGGGCGTTTCGGCCGGCGGACTGAAGGTTGCTCAAGCCTTTCAGGTAGCCGAGGACTGTCGCCAGCCGCTCCTGGCATCCGCGTTCGTACAGCGGGTAGGCCTTCGGAAGGCGGACAACGACGCCGCCCATGAGCTGGGACATGCGGATAAGGCCCAGCGCCTCGAGCTGCTGGGCACAGCGCCGCATGAGTGACTCGTCCGGCTCGCACCACACCGGCTCGTGCGCGAAGCAGAAGACCTCGGCAACGATGCCCGTCTGTGCAGCCGGGGCCATCGCTGCGCTCCAGTTCTTCGGCTCGTGGACGCGGCCCAGGAAGATGTCGGGGTCCGGGAAGTAGATCCAGTGATCGTCGGTGACCTTCGGGCGGTCCAGCGCCAGGAACACGATGATCATGTCCCGGAAGTTCAGGCCCCGAGCCGCCTCTCTCACATGAGTGGGTGCTGGCGGGTCCAGCATGTTCACCAAGTCAGTCACTGCTATGGTCGTGATGACCTGATCGGCCTGCCAGGAGCGCTCCGCGCCGTCCTGCTGCGTCACGACAGCGCGGACATTGCCGCCATCGTGCTCGACCCTCACTACGGGAGCCGAGAGGTGGATACGGTCGGCAGGGACGGACTCAGCGATTTTCTCGGCGATCTGCCCGAAGCCCAGGCGGGGGTATGTGAACGTGGTGGCAAGGGTTTCAGGCGTCTTGCCGCCCCGAAGCAGCATGTTCCTGACCGCCTCGCTGAACGAGAGGCCCCGGATGCGCTGCGCGGCGAATTCTGAAGCAAGCCTCTCGCAGGGCACGCCCCAGACCTTCTCGCTGTAGGTCTTGAAGTATATCTCGTAGAGCCTGCGCCCGAAGCGGCTAACCACCCAGTCCTCGAACGTGACGTCGGGCCGCCGGCGCACGAGGTTCGCTAGCTTCTGCCCCGCGTAGCTGACCGTGACTGCCGCCGAGGTGGCCGGGCCGAGCGCCTTGAGCGCGTTGAAGAACGTGAGCGGGTAGTTGACGAAGTGACCGCGCAGGTAGATGCGGCTGGTGCGCGGCACGCGCAGCAGGTCATTGCCGATCAGGCGCTCGACCATTGCGACCACTCGCTGGTGGCGGGTGTAGAGGCGATGGCCGCCGAGGTCGAAGCGGAACTCGCGCCATCGCGCCGTTCGCGAAGCCCCGCCGAGGTAAGGCGCAGCCTCGAAGAGGCGGACCGGCCGACCATGTTCGTGCAGGACGTAGGCCGCCGTCAGGCCCGTGATGCCACCTCCCAGGATCAACGTCTCGCCCAACAGGTCGTCCTTTCCTATAGCAAGCCTGAGCTCTGCAGCAACATGCGGCAAGACACCACGCGCCCCGACCAGCGCTCCAGGAGGCGCTCGAGTATCCTCCAGGCGGGCTCGCCAGCTCCGCGGGGCAGCACCCATCGCACTGGCAGGCGGAGCCTCCGGGCCAGCGACGGTCGGGCTAGCTCGTGAGCGTGAAGGTAGAATACACCCCCGCCTCGTGGCACGAGCCGTTCGCCGACCGGCGCGGTCAGGCGCAGGTAGGTCATGCTCAGCGGCACCAGGCCGGTTCGCAGGGTCGTCGGCGCCAGCTCCACCACAGAGCCCTGCGTGACGGGCCTCCATCGGCCGGGCGGCACGTTGCGAGGGGAGGGATACACCCGTCCGACCGATGAGTCGTACCGGTAGCCTGCCTGCGCCAGCAGCTCGAACCATCGCGGCACCACGCGCAGGAACGGCGCCCTAAAGCCGACGACCTCGCACCCAAGCCCCGAACTGAGGCACTCCCTTGACTGCGTCAGTTCCCACAGCACCTCGCCTCGCGCGAGCCGATCCAGACGGCGATGCGTCAGGCCGTGCGAGCTGATCTCGTGGCGCCCCGCTGCCCGGCTCAACACGTCCCTGTTTTCGTCCAGGAGGTCCGCCACCACAAACAACGTTGCGAAGGCGTGGTGGCTGTCCAGCAGGTCGAGGAGCCTCGGCAGGACCTCGTGCACGGCTTCCGTGCCGGCGATTCCCCAATCCCGCTCCACGTCTACTGTCAGGGCGAGGCGGGATGCCACGCGCTCGCCCGGGCGAGCAGCGCAGCCCTGGTTTGCCTGCTTGCCTCGCCTCACGTCAACGGTCTGCCCGAGCAAATGGGGCTCACTTAGCACTTGCCGAGCCCGCGGCGAATGTATTATGCAGGAAGCTGGCCGGACGCTTCAACAGTGCTGCCCGCGCGCGCCTGCCACACTACGCGGCGCGGCGTATGCGGGGGAGAAGCTCGCCTTGGCGGTTGACTGTTCAGCACGTAGGACTCATGGCTGAGAGGCAGAAACGCCCATTGCTGCGCCAGCAGCCGCACAGGAGCGATATGGACCTGAACGTGTCGGAGACGGAAAGAAGGTACCTGCGGGACCTCGCCCGAAGGGTCGCCGAGATTGCCAGCGACCCGCTCCAGCAGGAGAAGGCCGACATGTGGCGCCGCCACAACGATCTCGAGCGCGGCCGGCCAATGGTCCTGATCTTCCCCGAGGGCGCCTGGAGGGAGCTCCTGCCTGAATCCGAGCTCAGTTGCACGGGCGAGCTCGCGCGCAGCTACGAGCGCGACCTGCGCGTGCGGCTCTACTACGCGGAGCACCTGCCCGACGACAACACCATTGAGCCGGTGGTGTACACCCCCATCGTCATCCGTGACACGGGCTGGGGCATCGAGGGCCGGTCCACTCGCCCCGCCGAGCCAACCGGCGCCTACCGCATCGAGACGGTGATCCAGGACGAATCGGACGTGGAGAAGATTCGCACCCCAGAGGCCACGATTGATTGGCCAGAGACCGAGCGCCGCT
>CAYYNS010000191.1:0-4283 GCA_964473085.1 uncultured candidatus Brocadiaceae bacterium | reverse complement strand
GTAATTCTGGAACCTTCGGGCCGCGCCTATTTCTTGCCCATGATCGCGTCCTTGGCGGCCTTTGCAAAGCGGAACTTGAGGACGCGCTTGGCGGGTATCTGTATGGGTTCCCCTGTCGCCGGATTGCGCCCCATGCGGGCCTTGCGCTCCACGATGACGACCTTGCCAAGCCCTGGCAGCGTGAAACCGTTCCTGGCCTCTCTGTAAGCAAGCGCGGCGAGCTCCTCCAGACACCGCGCCGCCTGCTTCTTGGACACACCGAGCTTCTCTGCCAGGCTTGCAACAATTTGGGCCTTCGTCATACCGTCAGCCATCTGCGCTCCTTTCACCTGAAAAGGTCTCCGCTGTTCCTAACACTCGAAGGCATGCGCAATGATACTGTGACTTCTTGACATTTTGCAAGGGGGAAACGTGAATTTCCTTTGAAGGCACCGAGCGGTGCGCACGGGACGGTCCCGGGGCACCCCAATGCCAACCGAACACAAAAGGACGCAACAGACCGCTTGGGGCGAGCACCTTGCGCCTGGAGCACAGATGGCACGCCCGGAGGGAGTCGAACCCCCAACCCTCGGATCCGAAGTCCGATGCTCTATCCAGTTGAGCTACGGGCGCGCCGGGCAAGCCACGGTCTGAAGCGCTCCGGCCTGAAGCCCTCTGGAACCGGCATGATATCGCCGCTGGCCAGGCGCGGCAAGGGCAGGAGCGCATGGGGCCGGGGATTGCGCTCAGCAAGCCGACACTCACCGGACACTCGCAGTGGAAGAGCAGGCAAGGGGGGTTCTGGCAAAGCTGTCAAAATGGCATTTACCGGCATGGCGGCGCCGTCCAAGGCAGTTCGGCGCCATTGCCTAACTATTTGTCCGATAAGCTGTTGCAGGAGCAGCCGGCCTGCGGGGCGCGCTGGTACGTCCTTTGCTCTTCTGATCTTTACGCCAGGAAGGCGTGAGGGTAATCGAGACTGGCACCAGCGAAGGAGGTTTGATCATGGCACTCTGGGATTGGGACGAAGGATACCGGGGTCCTTGGCGGGAGATTGAGCGCATGCGCCAGCGCATGGACCGCTTGTTCCATGAGTTGACCGGCACGGTGGCAGGTGCACCGTTCCCGCCCGTGAACGTGTGGTCCAACGACGAAAAGGCCGTCGTTACCGCTGAGCTGCCAGGCACTAAGATGGAGAATCTGGACATCTCGGTGGAGAGCGACGTGCTGACGCTGCGCGGCTCGCGGGAACCTGAGAAGCTTGAACAGGACGAGACCTACCACCGTCACGAGCGCGGGTACGGCTCTTTTACTCGCAATGTGGCGCTGCCTTTTGCCGTGGACGCCGAGAAAGTGCAGGCAACTTACAAGGACGGCGTCCTGACGGTGAGCCTGCCGCGCACGCCGGCCAGCAGGCCGAAAAAGATCGAGGTCAAGGGCTGAGCCGGTGAGCCGACAGCGGCAACGGCGAGGCGCAAACAAAGGAGGTGAGCTGAGATGGCCGAGCAAAAGGGCGTAACCAGAGCGGAGCAGGAGGTTGTGGTGCCGGAGCGCATGGCATCCGGCCCCGTCTTCTCTCCGCAAGTTGACATCATTGAGAAGGCGGATTCCATGGTGGTGTTGGCTGACATGCCGGGAGTGTCGAAGGACAACGTGGAGGTGGTGCTCGAGAAGGGCGTGCTGAGCATTGATGGCCACGTTGAAGGCACTGCTGAGAGCGGCTTGAGCCTGCAGCGCCAGGAATACGAGGTCGGCAGCTTCCATCGCTGCTTCTCGGTCGGTGAGGGCCTTGACGCCGAGAAAGTAGAGGCAACGATGAAGGAGGGCGTCCTTCGGCTCGTTATACCGAAGTCGAAGCGCCACAGGCCGCAGCGGATCCAGATAAGGGGCGAGTGACCCCGGAGACACTCGTGCAACGAAAGGTGGTGTTGACCATGGCAAAGAAGAACCTGATACCGTGGCGAAAGGGAAGGGGTGGTGAAGGGCGTGCTGGCCTTCCCGCCCGCGAGGAACCCAGGGAGCTGTTTCGGGAGATGTTTGAGGACTTCTTCCGCCCCTGGGCTCTGGCCCCCTGGAGGTTGTTAGGGCGCGAGCTGGAGCTCAGCCCTGCCGTGGACGTCACTGAGACCGACGCCGAGTACAAGGTCTCGGCCGAACTACCCGGCCTGACCAGGGACGACATCGAGGTCACGCTCCAGGAAGGTCGCCTGACCATAAGCGGCCAGAAGAAGGAGGAGACGCGGGAGGAGAAGCAGAGCTACCTGCGCGTGGAACGCTCTTACGGATCGTTCAGCCGCACGATCCCGCTGCCTTCAAGCGTCCAGGAGGATGCGGTCGAGGCGACGTTCAGGGACGGCGTGCTCTCGATCCTGTTGCCGAAGACCGCGCAGGCGCGCGGCAAGAAGGTCCAGATCAAGGGCGGCTGACCGTCCCCCTTACTTATTGATGTTCCGAGAAAGAAAGGAATGACCCGGCGCCAAGACGCGAAGCGCTCCGGGGGAGCCTTGAGTGCCGCTGTGCCACGGCTGGCCCGCCTTCGCGCGGTCTTCATAGCGCCGCGCTACGGCGCGTCGGAGACTTGTCCAGCCGTGCGGCACGGCCAGCAAGCTGGCCGTGGCACATGGACCATCTGATGCTGGCCCAATGCAGAAGATCCCGATCAAAGCCGGGTGGAACACGCTTGATCAGGCTTGAGGATCCGCCGGGGCGGCACACAGCCGCCCCGGTTCATTTCTGCGCGGCGACTGCCTGTGTGATTCAGAGCTTGCGGAGGGCCTCCCTGATCTCAGGCGCGCTCCTCAGGGTGATGGCCGGGTCCAGCCCCTCTGCCCTCAGGATGGACTCGCAGGTGGCTGCGGTCGGCTGGTCCGCCAGCCTGCCACGGTAGGCGTTTCCCTCCTTGGGGTCAGCCTTGAGGGCGACCAGGCAAGCGGCGGCCAGTTGCCTGACCAGCGGGTGCGGGTCTGCCAGCGCCAGCCCGGCCGCTTTCTGCAGCGAGTCGCTCCCCCGCGTGGCGAGCTTTGCCAGGATCGCCCTGCGCACGCGCCATTCAGTGTCATTACGCAGCAGGGCGAGGAGGTACTCAATGCGCTCGTCGAAGGGATTGAGGAACAGGTTCTCGACCAGCGCCACCCTGACCAGGCCGTAGCGGTGCCCCGCGTAGCGTCCAGAATTCAGCGTCTGGAAGGCCTGCGCCGCAAGCTCCTGCTCCAGCGTCCCCATGACCGACCTCACGGCGCGCACTGCCCGGAGCGCCTCGACCATCAGCTCGGGCTGCGCGCTCAGGTCGGCGTCGCCGCGGATCTGTTCGTAGACCGCCAGCAGCTCATCGTGTGCTCCGAGGCCGGTGAGGTAGCTGAGCGCGCGCTCGGCGGCGAGCATGCGGATCGAGAGGGGGTACTGTTTGTCCATCAGCCTGCGGAACGCTTCCCCGTTCCCGAGGACGTCATAGATGTCAAGGCCCTCCATGCCTTTGAGGCAGGCCACAAGCACGGATTCCCGGATCTTGTCCGGGTACGGCCTTCCGAGCACGCTCAGGAGCGTGATCTGGATGCCTTGCCGCCGGGCCTCGTGCTCCCTGGCGATGGCCCCCAGGCCGATCGCGGCCTCCAGCACAGCGCCGCCGGCCTTCTCGGGATCGGCCTTCCAGAGGATTTCTGCCAGGCGTTCGGCGCAGGCGGGGTCTTTTCGGACCTGGCCGGCAGCCTTCGCGGCGAGGGCGAGCACGTTGGGATCGTCATCGCCAAGCAGGCGCGCGAGCGCCTCCGGCGCCTCCAGTTTGGGGTCCTTTGCCAGTGCACATGCAGCAAGCAATCTGGTGCGGGTGTCCACGTCTCCAGTGGCCATTGTCAAGAGGCGCCCGTCCGGTTTCTCCGCTATGAGCAGGCTCATCTGGAGAGCGGCTGAGACCTTCTCGGCGTCGCCGGAGTTGAGCATGGCGCCAAGCGCGTTCTCATTGGCCTCGCTGAGTTTCTGGCCGCGCCAGACCATGGCCTCGCACAGCATGACCGCTGCCTGGAGGGCACCCTCTTGCCTGGAGGCGAGGAGCTTCCCAAGCGCCTCGTTGCTCGTCTTTTCGTCCCCGTGGCGGCAAGCGTTGACGAAAGCAGTGTAGAGTTCCCTGTCTGCCTCGGCAAGTTTCTCCAGATCCTGCCTCAGCTTGCCCTCGGGCAGAGCCAGTGAGAGCCTTCGCTCCGCCACGACGAGATCACGTCCGCGCCCGGTTGCGTCAAAGGCAAGCGCAGCCTCGCCGGCAGGAGCGGGCCGGGCCGGCGCGCCTGCTCTTGGTCTCTGTGCGAGCGGGG
>CAYYNS010000190.1:0-4285 GCA_964473085.1 uncultured candidatus Brocadiaceae bacterium | reverse complement strand
CCTCCACGCCCAGGATGCTGACGTTCAGGATGTGAGGCAGCCGCCCGCCGTACGGCGAGTGGCCGTTGACCCGCACGTCGGCTATGCTCGACAGGATGCCGCTCTGGAGCCGGTCGCGCAATCGGGCAAGTCGCTGGGTCTCCTGCGGCATTTCCGCGCAGGCCAGCGAGAGCGCCTCGGCCAGCCCGACGATGCCCGCCACGTTTTCGGTTCCGGGGCGGAGGTTCTTTTCATGATGGCCGCCGTGAAGCATCGGCTCGATGCGCACGCCCTTGCGCCGGTAAAGCACCCCCACGCCCTTCGGCCCGTAGAACTTGTGCGCGGACATCGTCAGCAGATCAACTCCGAGCTCCTGAACATTGACCGGCATCTTTCCGCAGGCCTGGACGGCGTCGGTGTGGAAAAGGGCGCCGGCCTGGTGCGTGACAGAGGCAAGCTCCGCCACGGGCTCGATGACGCCCACCTCGTTGTTGGCCAGCATGATGCTGACAAGACACGTCTCAGGACGCAGCGCGCGGCGCAGCTCGGCTGCCGATATCAGCCCCTCCCCATCGGGCGCCAGGCTGGTGACCTCGAACCCGTGCTCCTGAAGCCACGTGCACGGGTTGAGCACCGCATGGTGCTCGATCGCCGACGTGACAACATGCCTGCCCTTCTTCTGCCTGGCGAGCGCCGCTCCCTTCACCGCCAGGTTGTCGCTCTCCGTGCCTCCGCTCGTGAAGATGATCTCTTCGGGCTGCGCGCCGATGAGCGAAGCGACGCTCTGGCGCGCATGTTCAAGCGCCTGCCGCGCTTCGCGGCCGAAGCCATGCACGCTGGAGGCGTTGCCGAAGGTCTCGCCGAAGTAAGGCAGCATCGCCTGGAGAACTTCGTCTCGCAGGGGAGTCGTGGCGCTGTGGTCCATGTAGACTAGCCTGCCCATGGATTCCTCCTGCCCGCCGTGCCTTCTGTCAGCCCGACCTGCTCATGACTTCCTGTTTCGGGCGAGGAGCCCTGTGCCGGGCAAGAACGACCTCGGCGCCCTTCTTGCCGGACAGGAGCATGGCGCCGAAGGTGGGGCCCATCCGCGGCAGCCCGAAGGCTGTGCTGACGGCCATCCCCACGACCACCAGCCCCGGGTAGACCTCGCCGGTGTGCTCAACGACCAGGTCCTCCGAGCGATCAATCCACATCGCGCCGTACCCGCGCGTCTTGAACAGCCCGCGCTGCTCCAGGGCGCGCAGCACGCACGCATCGTGCCCCGAGGCATCCACAACAGTCTCTGCTGTGAACGCCACGGGGTCCACGCAACTGATCTGCCGTGGCAACATGCCGACGGCAGTCCAGTTGACCACCGCGCCTGCCACCCGGTCCCCTTCCCGCAGCACCACGTCGTCGAAACAGGTCATGTTGAGTATCTTCGCGCCCGCGTCGCAGGCCGCCGCGATGAGCCTCGAGCAGGCGTGGGGACCGTCTGCCACGTAGAGGCCGTCCTCCACCTCTTCGTAAGGGACGCCGATCTTGTCGAGCTCTGCCTGGGCTGGCGCGCGGACCGTAAGCTTGTTCATCAGGTATCCGCCCAGCCAGAAGCCGCCGCCGGGGTAATTGTTCCTCTCCACGATCAATGTCTTGAGGCCGCGGGAGGCGACCTCCTTGCCCAGCATCAGGCCGCTCGGCCCCCCGCCGACGACCAGGCAGTCGCTGTCAACATAGTCCAGGAGCTCCTGGGAGAACCGGGAAATGATAGCCCGGGTGACTTCCTGCTCGCCTGCCCGCGCGAAGATCTTGCCGCTTGCCATCTTCACCTCCTTGATCTGTTCTGGTCCCGCCCTTTTGGCAGCACGGCGGCTGCCTGGCTACCCAGCTTCTGGAGGCGGCGATCCACAAGGTCCTGAAGCGTCACCGACTCCAGCACATTCACAATGGCGTCGTTTACCTTGGCCCACACCTCGCGGGCCACGCACTTGGGTGAGTTGATACAGACCTCCGGATCATCCACGCACTCGGTCGGCGCAACGCTCCCGTCCAGGCACCGCACGATCTCCACCACCTCTATGGCGGACGGTTCGCGTGCCAGCATATAGCCGCCGTGCGCTCCCCGCACGCTGCGGATCAGGCCGCTCCGGCGCAGGTCCTGCACGATCTTGGCCAGGTAGCGCTCCGGCATCTTCTGCACCTGGGCCAGCGTCTCCAGTTGCACGGGGCCCTCCCCTGACCGGACAGCCAGCTCGAGCATCGCGCGCGTGCCGTAGTGACTTCTCGATGAAAACCCCACGTGAGGGCTCCGCAAACAGGACAAACATCACCTACATTATGTACATTTTACCATGCTACAGAACTTTGTCAAGTGGCCAGAGCGCTGGAGGTCTGATATGCGGCGGGGGGCCGCGGCTGTCCTTCATGCAGGGGTTCAGACATCATGGCGGAGAGGGGGGGAGTCGAACCCCCGGTCCGGGTTTCCCCGAACACACGGTTTCCAACCGTGCTCCATCGGCCTCTCGGACACCTCTCCGCCGCTCACGTGCCATCGTACCGGCCGCGCCTGGCAGTGTCAATTCACCCTCGCTGCCCACACAACGACAAGCCGATAACGCTAACCGCAGAGTGCGCCGAGACCGCAAAGCACGCCCCCGGCTGCCCGACAACAGCCACACCCGCCACAGACGCAAGACCCCGGAATCCCTTCTGTTCTTGCTGTCCCTTCGCGATCTTCGCGCCCTTCGTGGTGAGAAAGTCCTTTGCGCTTCTTGCGCGCAGACGCACGGCGTTGATGCTTCCGACTGCCGCCGTTAGAATGTCGCACGGTCTCGCGGCAGATACGCGCGCTGCCCCGGCGGGAAGGCTGCGATGTCTTGCCGAGCCTGATCACACATCCCGACGCCGAATGTCTTCCACAGACTTCCAGCTCGTCGCGCTTGACCTCGACGGCACGGTTCTTGACAGCGCCGGGCAGGTCAGCGCGGCCTTCAAGGCGGTGGCCGGCCAGCTGCGCAGGCTCGGCGTGCGCACGGTAATGTGCACGGGGCGCCGCTGGCGCACGGCGCTGCCCATCATCCGCCAGATCCAGCACGCGCATCCCTACGTCATTTGCTGCGGCGGAGCGCTGATCAAGGACGGCCGGCGGCACACAACGCTCTATACGAATCCGCTGGGCATTGCCCTTGCCCGCCCCGCCGTCGAGGGCTTCCGCAAGGCGGGGCTCGTGCCTTTCCTGCTCTACGACAGGCCCCTGAGGGAGCGCGAACTACTCATCTCGGACACTGACAGGGAGAGGGCGAAGGGGCTTGCGTATGTGGCCGACAACGCGGCGGCCTTTGAGCCTTATCCGGACGGCTTCCCGGCCGTGCGCGAAGCGCCGCTCGTCGTTTACACGGTGGACGAGCCGGAGCGCGTCTGTAGCGGGGAGAGCATCGTCCAGGGCGCCGTGGGAAAGGACGCCCTGGTGGCGGTGCTTCGCCACCCTCACGGCGGGCGCCAGTGGGCGCTGGAGGTGCACAGCCTGGCGGCGTCCAAGTGGGCGGCGCTGAGCTGGCTGCTAGAGCGCTGGAAAGTCCCGCCGAGCCGCGTGGTTGCGATCGGGGACGACGTCAATGACATCCCGATGCTGGAGGCGGCGGGCCTGTCGTTCGCCATGGGGAACGCTGTGCCGGCGGCGAAAGCGGCCGCCGACCGCCTCACAGCCGACAACGACCAGGACGGGGCGGCGCTGGCCCTGCGAAGCGTATTTGCGCTCGGCCCCGAACCGTAGGCGGCCGATTGCCGCGCGCTCGCGTGAGCGACCTCGAAGATTGACACTCAGGGCAGCTCGGGTACCATACTCGCAGCCGGCGGCGTAGCAGGATGCCGTTTGGCAGACCTGAGAGCACGGGAGCCATGCCTATAAGGTCCGGGGAGACCATGGACGCGTTCGCTGAGGCGCTCACGGAGGCGGGGCGGCGCGTTGAACCCATGCTGGAGGAACTGTTTCCCCGGGGGGCGGACGACTGCCTGTCCGCCGCCTTCTGGCATCACATGCGCTCGGGAGGCAAGCGCCTACGCCCTGCTCTGTGTCTGCTCTGCTGCGAGGAGTTGGGGGGCGACCCGGACAGGGCCCTGTGTTTTGCGGCCTCGCTCGAGATCCTCCACAACATGCTGCTCATCCACGACGACCTGGAGGACGGCGACGCGGTGCGCCGCGACGCGCCCACGGTGTGGGTGAAGTTCGGCATGGAGAACGCCGTCAACGTCGGCGACTACATGCTCGGCCGCGCCTATACGGCCATCCTGCGCAGTCCGGTGGACGAAAAGACCATCGTGCGCCTGCTGC
>CAYYNS010000189.1:3490-4292 GCA_964473085.1 uncultured candidatus Brocadiaceae bacterium | reverse complement strand
GCTGCGCTACTACCTGTCGCAAATCTCCCTGGAGAACCAGCGGGCGGCCTTCAAGTTCGACGACTTCGTCACCCGCAACAACGGTGAACTTGTGGCCACGCTCGGCAACCTCGTGCACCGCACCGCAACGTTCGTGCAGCGCTATTTCGACTCGCGCGTGCCGGCGCAGGGCGCGCCCGGCCCGCAGGACAATGCCCAGCTCGATATGATCCGGCGGCTTCCCGACCAGGTCGCCGCTGAGCTGGAGGGCTTCCACTTCAAGGCTGCCGTCGAGCGCATAATGGCGGCCGCCCGCGAGTCCAACCGCTACTTCGACTTCAAAGAGCCCTGGGTCCAGCGCAAGAGCGACATCGTCGCCTGCAGCACGACGATCGGCGTCCTGCTCAACACCATCAAGGTCCTGTGCGTGGTGATGGAACCGTTCCTGCCGTTCTCGGCCGAAAAGCTTTCGCGCATACTCTCGTGCGAGCGAGGGGAGCTCAGGTGGGCCGAGGCGACGTGCCCCCTGCCAGAAGGACGCCGCCTGGGCGAGCCGAAGATACTGTTCAGTAAGCTCGAGCTGCCGCCCGAACCGACGCCGGGCGGGGAAGGATGACGACCGATGCGCACCTTCGTGGCGATCGAGCTTTCCGAACCGTGCCGCCGCAAGCTGGCGGGTGCAATCGAGTCCCTGCGCGCCGCCGCAGCCGGCGTGCGCTGGGTGAGCCCCGAGGGCGCACACCTCACCCTGAAGTTCATCGGCGACCTGCCGCAGGACGGCCTGCCGAAAGTGGCCTCCGCACTGGCTCAGGTCGCCGCAGCG
>CAYYNS010000189.1:0-3480 GCA_964473085.1 uncultured candidatus Brocadiaceae bacterium | reverse complement strand
GGCATATCGGGGTTTCCACCGAGAGGCAAGCCGCGGGTAGTCCACGCGCCCGTGAATGAGCCTTCGGGCGCGCTGGCCGCGCTGTCCGGCGCCGTCGAGGAGGCGCTCTATCAGGCAATCGGCCTGCCGAAGGAGGGCCGGCCGTTTGCAGCGCACATCACGCTCGGGCGGGTCAGGAGCCCCCGGGATTGCCCCACGATCGAGGAGCTCGCAAGGGCCGTAGGCGACGCCGACTTCGCAGAGGTGGCCGTCGAGGCCTTCGTCCTGATGAAGAGCGACCTGACGCCGCGCGGCGCCCTCTACACGCCTCTGCAACGCTTCCCGCTGGGCGCCTGAGCGGGCCCTGGCGCGGCGAGCGCGCCGCCCGGCGCAGTTTTTTTGAGGCGACAGAGGATGGCAAACGGCTACGATCACACGCAGCGCGGAATCCTGCACTACATCATCGGGCTGATCGGCGGGGTATGCCTTGCGAGCGCACTGGTCTGCGGCCCCCAGTATCCGGGCTTCATGGGCCTTGTGGCGGGGGCCTGCCTCATGATGCTCGTCGCAGCCTGCTTCGTTTACCTACGGGTCAGGGACGCAGGCGACCGCCTGAGCATCCGCTACGGCCCCGTCGAGCTTTTCGGGACCAGCATCCGCTACGACAACATTGCGAGCGCGCAGCCCAGCCGCACCACGTTCCTTGCCGGTTGGGGCATTCACGGGATGCCCTTCGTCGGGGTGGTCTACAACATCCACGGCTACGCGTGCGTGAAGGTCACCTTCAAGCGCCCCAGCGGCCTGTTCCGTTTCCGTTACATGGCCATCGGCACGGACGACCCGGAGGGCCTCGCCAGGTTCCTTTCCGGCAAGGCGCGCCAGGTCGAGGACGCTGCAAGGCTCCCCGGTACCTGAAGCCCCGGCCCGCCGGCGCGGAACGTGGCGAGAGAACGATAGAAAGGGGCAGCCGATGGGCAAGCGACGGAGGCGCCGCTCCGGCGGTGCGGAAAAGGCCGTCGCAGTCCTGTTCGCACTCACGCTCCGGGAAGAGGGCGGCTCGTTCGAGGAGGTCGTGGTCACGAAGGGTGACGAGGTAGTCTACAGGTGCTCCGAGCCCGGGGCCAGGCCCAATGTGGAGCACCTGGAGCGCACGCGGCGGGACATTGACAGCTTCCTGTGGGGGGTGGAAGGGCTGGACCTGGGGCGGTGGAAACGCATGCACGCGGCGGAGGGCGGCTGCGGGCCCGGCAGTTGGCACGTGGCCTTCCAGGCGCGCACCGGCTGGGTGACCGCCTCAGGCTCAGGCGAGCCGCCCGAGTGGTGGGGCGAGATGTGCAGGCTGGTCGAGCAGCTCACCGGCAGGTCCCTGAGCTAGCCGGTCTCAGAAGATCGCGTCCGCCAGCATCTTCACGACCGCCGCCAGCGTGCAGACGTAAACGAAAAGCGTAAAGGCACGTCCGCTGAACCTGCGGCTGAGCAGAAGCCCGGCGCCTGTGCCCGCCACAACTGCCGGCAGGACGATCAGGGAGGTCCACACCCTGGGCGCCGTGAACAGCCCCAGCGCGGCGTAGGGCACGAACTTCACCAGGTTGCCGAAGAAGAAGTACACCACGCACGTGCCGACGAAGACGCGCTTGTCGAGCTTCTGCGGCAAAAGGAACAGGGCGATCAGCACGCCGGCGGCGTGCGAGAGCGTGCTGGTGATGCCCGCCACGGTGCCGGTGACCAGCCCGTGCCACAGACGCGGCCGGTAAGGCTCGGGCCGCTCCGTGAGGCGCGACTCCCTGAAATGGCGCCAGACCTGAAGCACCAGGAAGGCCAGGCAGATGCCTCCTACGAACAGGTCAAGGACGGAGCTGACGCTGCCCTGCGAGTGCCGGTTGCCGTAGATCGCCATGAGGACGACCGAGCCGAGCGCAACGCCGGCGATGCAGCTCGGCACCAGCATGGCGATGTTGCGCCACTGGATCGCCCTGGGGTAGTGGATGATCGAGAAGACGTCGCCGCAGATAAGTATTGGCAGCATCACGGGCAGCATGTGCTGAGAGCCGCCGAGGGCGATGGCGGTCAGGGGGACGGGCAGGATGCCGGCGCCCGCGCCGAAGCCGGCCTTGGTCAGCCCCACCATGAACGCGGCGACCACCAGGACGGTCCACTGCACTGCGCTGAGCTGGAGCAGTTCCATGGGAGCGCCTTGACACACGTAGAGGGCGGGACGGGCGGTTACGGCCCCGCCGCCCCCTTTATGAGGGCCTGATAGCCGAGGTGCTGCGCGTACTGATCCAGCAGCACGATCGCCATGAATGCCTCGGCCACCGGCCAGAGGCGGGCCACAATGGTGGGATCGCGCCGCGTCACGGCCGCCAGCGTGGCGTTCTGGAGCGTCACCTTGTCAATCGTGAGCTGTTCCCTGGCGATGGTGGGCGTGGGCTTTACCACCAGGCGCACGACCACCGGCTGGCCGGTGGTCAGGCCGCCGGTGATCCCGCCCGCGTTGTTGGACAGGAACCTGACCCTGCCGCCTTCGGCGCGCATCTGGTCGTTGAACTCGGAGCCTTTCATGTCCTTGGCCGCAAAGCCTGCGCCGACCTCGACGGCCTTGACGGCGCCGATGCTCATCATGCGCGCAAGCTCGCCGTCGAGCTTCCGGAACACCGGCTCGCCGACGCCTGGCGGCAGGCCGGTGGCGATCACCTCTACCACGCCGCCGCTTGAGTCGCCACTGTCGCGGATAGCGATGATGCGCTGCTCCATCTCCTCCGCCGCCTCCAGGTCGGGGCAGTTGACACGCGGGTGGACGCCGTAGGTCCGACGCGCCTCCTGCTCGTCGAACCCCTTGCCGCTGATCTCGGGCACCCGCCTCTCAAGCTCGGCCAGCACCGCCATTTTCTCCAGGAATCGCATCTCAGGCCTGATGCGGCCCTGCTTGTAGACCAGCGTGTGGACCGGGTCGTATTCGCGCCGCATCGCCTTGAAGGCCTCGACCTTCTCGAATATGGCCTCCAGGCCGATGTCGGCCGCGCGCACGCCAGCCGCCTCCCTGACGTAGGCGCAGACCCTGATGCCGTGCGCGTTCAGGACGCGCTTGGCCACGGCGCCCGCCGCGACGATGGTAGCCGTGTAGCGCCCGCTGAAGAAGCCCGCCCCGATGGCGTCGTCGCAGGGGCCGTACTTCTGGTAGCTCGCATAGGAGGCGTGCCCCGGGCGCGGCGTGCGGTTCGTGCGCTGGTACTGGTCAATGTGCTCGAAGTGACGGTCGAGGTTCGGGATCAGGATCACCAGCGGCGTGCCGTTTGTGTAGCCGCAGTTGTGGAAACCCGGCATGGTGTCGGCAGCGTTTACGCCGCTGTAGATGATCGGGATGTCAAGCTCGCGCCTGGGTGAGGCCAGCTCGCCCTGGCCCGGCTTGCGAAGGAGCAGGTCACGGTATATCTCCTCCTCCGTGATCAGCAGCCCCGGCGGCACGCCCTGCAGGTGCGCCGTCAGCCCCTCCTGGTAGGA
>CAYYNS010000188.1:1731-4302 GCA_964473085.1 uncultured candidatus Brocadiaceae bacterium | reverse complement strand
GGCATGTTGACTGCCTCTACAGGCTGGGCCGCCGGGACGACGCGCGGAAGGACGTTGAGGAGCTGCTCAAGCGCACCGAGTACCGCCGCGACTACTGGCAGCCCGACTGGTTGGCCAACCGCTGCCGCGAAGCGCAGGACTACGAGATGGAGGTCAGGGTTCGCGAGCAGCAGGTGCTCACGCTGCGGTGGCGGGGGCGGCTCGATGCGAGCGATGTCTCGCGGCTCTACGCGGCGCTTGCGGGTGCATACGCGGCGCAGGGCGACGGCCAGAAGGCGATTGACGCCTGCCTGCGCGGGCTGTCCCTGATTGACCGCAACCAGCAGCGCAGCTACTACCAGAACCTTCGCCGCACGCTGCTGGAGACCATCGGCAAGCAGGTCCCGGGCGGCCTCGATGCCGTCGTCGCCCACTATGAGAAGACCATGACGGCTGATGGCGAGATGCCTCAGATGCGCATCGTGTTCGGCGAGGCCTACCGCGAGGCGGGGCAGGAGGAGAAGGCACTGGCTCAGTTCACCATCGCTGCCGACCTGCTCCCCAAGGACACGGCGCTGCGCAAGGAGGTCATAGAGGGATACCGCGGCCTGGGCCAGCGTGAGAAGGCCGAGCGTGCCTACCTGTCCTGGGCCAGGCTCGACCCGCAGAACATAGAGGTCTACCGCGGGCTGGGGCAGCTCTACGAGGAGATGGGACGACCGGACGAGGCGATGGCAGCTTATGCCACCATGGCGGAGGTGCGGCCGAGGGAGGCGGAAGGCCACCGCGCCTATGCCCAGGTGCTCGCGGGCAAGAAGTACGGCCAGGAAGCCGTCACCCACTACCTGAAGGCCGTGCAGTACCGTCCGACAGAGTTCGATATAGCGAGCGAACTGGCGGGCCAGTACGAGACGCTGGGCCGGACTGAGGAGGTGCCCGCCGTCTGGAAGAACGGCGAGTCCGCCTGCCGCCGCTCGATGGAGGACCTGCCAGACGACCCGCTGCCCTGGCTGAACCTGGCGCGCTTCCTGAAGGCCCAGGGCCGCCGGGACGAGGCCCGCGAGCTGTGCCAGAAGATACTGGCCCGCCCCTGGCCGCGGTTCGCCCGCGAGACCCTCGACGACGCAACGGCGATCCTCAAGGGCCTGGACTAAGAGCGCCGCGCAGCCAGGCCCCATGCCCATATGCGCGTGCGGGCGCGTCCCTGCATCTCGTTCGGGCGAGCGATCGCGCCAGAATCCCACAGCGTTCCGTTGACGCCCATCCCAGGCTAGTGTAGTCTGCCGTGGCAAAGAGTGCGTCACACGAGTAGGTGGAACTGCAACGGGGAGGTGAGCAATGCAGTACCGCAAGATGGGCAAGTGGGGCGTGCGCCTGAGCGTGATCGGCCTGGGGAGCTACCTCACGATAGGCTTCAAGCTGGACGAGGAGACGTCCCGCGCGACCGTTTGCGCTGCCTATGACGCCGGCATCAATTTCTTTGACACGGCCAACGCCTACAACAATGGCGAGGCCGAGAGGGTGATAGGGAAGTGCCTGGCGGAGTTTCCGCGGCCGTCGCTGTTCGTCATCACGAAGGTGTTCGCGCCCATGGGCAAGGGGCCTAACGACAAGGGGCTCTCCAAGAAGCACATCTTCGAGCAGTGCGATGCCAGCCTGAAGCGGCTGGGCATGGACTACGTGGACCTCTACATGTGCCATCGTCCTGACCCGGACACGCCGCTTGAGGAGACGGTGCGGGCAATGGAGGACCTGGCCCGATGGGGCAAGATCCTCTACTGGGGCGTCAGCGAGTGGCCCGCCGAGTTGATGGTCAAGGCCAATGCGGTGGCGCGCGAGATCGGGGCGCGGGGCATCGGCGTCAACCAGCCCCGTTACAACCTGCTTTACCGCTACCCGGAGGCCAGCG
The DNA here is from genome assembly GCA_964473085.1 of uncultured candidatus Brocadiaceae bacterium. GTDB lineage: Bacteria > Planctomycetota > Brocadiia > SM23-32 > SM23-32 > CAYYNS01. The sequence continues at coordinate 2,414 of CAYYNS010000188.1, read as the reverse complement.
TCCTGCCGACGACCGCCGCAGAGGGTATCGGCAACGTCGTGTTCTCGCCCCTGGCTCATGGGATGCTGACGGGCAAGTACAAGCCGGGCAAGCCCGCTCCGGCCGGAACCCGCGCAGCCAGCGACGACACCAACATGGTCATCAAGGCGCTCTACTGGACGGAGGAGAACAAGAAGAGGTGCCAGAAGCTGGTCAAGATCGCTGGTGAGCTGGGCACGACGGCGGCCACGCTGGCGCTCGCCTGGTGCCTGCGCAGGCCGGAAGTCACCAGCACAATCATCGGCGCCACGAAGGTCCCGCAGATCGAGGAAAACGTCAAGGCCGCTGACCTCGTCATCCCTGACGAGGTGCTCAAGAAGCTGGACGGGCTGTTCCCCATGCCCAGGGTTGGCGCCGGCTTCTGACCTTGCTTGCGCTGACCTCTGCAGGCGGGAAGCGCACGCTCCCCGGTTACGACACTCTGAAGGAACGCGCTGCTACGATGAGCACACAGATCCCGATGGATGAGCTTCGGCGGCGTTACATGGCCGTCTATGGGGCAGGCCCCATCTACGACGCGCTTGAGCGACGTGGCCTGCCGCATCAGGTGCTGTGCCACGACATCCGGCCCCTGACGCCCTACATGAAGATGGCCGGGCCGGCATACACGGTGAAGGGGGTCCGGCGACCTCCAGGACGATGGG
>CAYYNS010000188.1:0-1721 GCA_964473085.1 uncultured candidatus Brocadiaceae bacterium | reverse complement strand
CTCGGCGGGGTGACGCCCGGATGCGTGATCGTGTACGACCCCGGCAGCGAGCAGGAAAGCGGACACTGGGGCGAGTTGACCTCCAACGCGGCCGCCATAAGGGGCGCGCAGGGCGTTGTCGTGGATGGTGGGGCGCGTGACGCCGCAATGCACCTGGAGATTCCCAACTGGTCCTGCTTCTGCCGTTACACAAGCCCCATCGAGGCCGGCCGGCGCCAGGCGATAGTTGCCGTCAACGTGCCGATCCTGATGGGCGGCTCGCTTACCTCGACGGTGCAGGTGAGGCCGAACGATTTCATCTTCGCCGGCCTGTGCGGCGTCATCGTCATCCCGCAGGAGATCGCTGCGGACGTGCTTCTGGAGGTCGAGCAGATCGTCGAGCGGGAAAGGAAGGGCAGGCAGGAGATCCGGGGCGGCACACCTCTGGGCGAGATCGGAAGGAAGTACGGCGTCGGCTAGAAACTGACGGCGCTTGTAAGCCGCGGACTGGACCCTTGGTCGGTTCCTGGGAGTGCTCCCTGCGAGGTGTAGACGCCTTCTGGTGGAGTCTTAGAGGTCCGTGAAGCGCATCGGCATACACCGTGTGGACGGGCGGTCTTACTGGTTTGCAGGCTACTTCAACGCTTTCGACCGGGACAAGATGATCCGCTACGCCGGGCTTGCGCGCGCTGAGCGCTTCAGGGACACTTTTGGCGGGCGCATACCGTTTGCCGGCGCCCGGATCGTCCGCGTGTTCGATCCCGATGAGGAGGCGGCGTGCCAGTTCGCTGAAACGTTCGGCGCCCAGGTCGCTTGCACCCTCGACGAGTTCGCAGAGGGGTTCGATGCAGTCGTCGTTCCTTTTCCGTCGGGCGGTCCCGCGCGCGACTACGGGGCTACTGCGCCGCTTGCAGAGAAGGGAATCCCGCTCTTTCTCGACCGCATCATCCTCGAGCGGAGCGAACAGTTGCGTAGCCTATGCGAGCGCATGGCCCCCAGGCGTGTGCCCCTGCACGTGACTTCGTTCATGCGCTACTTCGCGGAGCTCTTCCTGCCGCAAGGCGTGGCGCGCGCAGAGTGCGTAGTGGCCTCGACCTCCGGCGATCCTAACGGGTACGGGGCTGACCTGCTGGACCTCATTGATGAGTTGATCAAAGGTCAGCCGCAGTGCGTCCTCAACATCGGCGACAGCGCCACGGATGTCCTGCGCATCCACTACGAAGACGGCCGCCATGCTATCCTGCAGCTCTTCCACAGGATCAAGGCCCCCACACAGGCAACAGCGTTTGGTGAGGGCTGGAGCCGTTCCCTGGTGCTCGATGGCTCGCAGAACCACTTGGGGGCCTTCCGACAGTTCGAGGCGTTCCTGCGTTCGCTCGACACGAGACAGCCGCCTGTCCCGTACGACCGTGTGATGACCAACGCTGCCATACTGCATGCAGCAGAGCGGCGGGAATTCGGGCGGACCTTTGCCCTCAGCAATCCGCCCGCGCAGTGACGGAGCCCGCCGAAAACCAGGCACACCGTCTGCACCGGGTACGGGCGCATGACGGCTCCGAACGGCACGCGCACTATTACAGAAATCCTTAGCGGGCGCGACCTACTTGCTGGAGCCTGACGTGGACGACTGACGGTGGCTTGCAGGGCTTTCAGCCCTTTGGGGTCGGTCCGCGCTGACGGCTCTGCGCGGGATTCTGTCTGTGTGAACCGTTGACTTCTCGCGCATCTGGTGGTATAAGGAA
>CAYYNS010000187.1:0-4304 GCA_964473085.1 uncultured candidatus Brocadiaceae bacterium | reverse complement strand
CGTGAGCTGCCTGGAGACGGGGCAGTTCGACGCCGCCCAGGCCTACGCCGGCCGGATGGCGCAGCGGGCGGTGCTGCGCGGCATGACACCCGAGCAGATACTGGGCGGGATGCTGACGCTGCGCGACGTGTATGGCAGAAGCCTGTTCGAGCAGTACCGCGCAGACGTGCCCGGGCTGACGTCCGCCCTGGGCGTTTACGAAGCCGTGGCGAACAAGATCCTGGCCATTGTCGCCATGGCGTTCGTTGACGAGCGCGAGAAGACCCTGCGCCAGCAGCAGGAGGCGATCCGGGAGCTCTCGACGCCGGTGCTCCAGCTCCGCGAGGGGCTTATCATCCTGCCGATCATCGGGCTGATTGACACGCAGCGTGCGCGGCAGCTAACCGAGCAGCTCCTGAGGGCCATCCGGGCGAACCGCGCGCGGGTAGCCGTCCTGGACATCACGGGCGTGCCGGCAGTGGACTCCAAGGTGGCCAACCACCTGCTTCAGACGGTCGAGGCCGCTAGGCTCATGGGCGCACGGGTCATCGTCACCGGGCTATCCTCTGAGATCGCGCAGACCGTCGTCACGATCGGCGTTGACCTGAGCCGCATCATGACCCTGAGCGACCTGCAGAGCGGCATTGACGAGGCCGACAGGCTGCTGGGCTACAAGGTCACCCGGGGCGCGGCAGAGCAAGCAAAAGTCCAATAACTAGCCACTGGAGGCGACCGTGGAGGTTCCAATTCTCAAACAGGGCCATTACCTGATTGCTTCCATCCAGTCGGCGCTGACAGATGAGGACCTGCTGCAACTCAGGGGCAACCTGATGGAGAAGGTTAGCAAGTTCCGCATCCGGGGCGTGATCATAGACGTCAGCGCGCTGGACGTGCTGGACTCCTTCGCCTGCCGCATCCTGCGGGCCACCGCGCAGATGACCGCGCTACGAGGGGCCCAGACCGTCGTGGTCGGCATCCAGCCAGACGTCGCGTTCGCCATGACGCAGCTGGGCCTGTCGCTGAAAGGGGTCACAACCATGCTCGATCTGGAGGAAGGCCTGGCTTTGCTGGACTCCCAGACCAAAGGGGGAGGCGACCGTGGCGGATGAACTGAGGGTGCCCATCAATTCCGACGCCGACATCGTGGCGGCCCGGCAGAAAGGCCGCGCGCTCGCCGAACAGGCGGGCTTCAGCGGAAGCGACCTGGCCCTGATCGCTACCGCCATCTCGGAGCTGGCGCGCAACATCGTGGAGTTCGCCGGCCAAGGCGAGGTCATCCTGAGCCCCTGCCACCAGGGTGACCGGCGCGGCATCAAGATCGTCGCCAGGGACGAGGGGCCGGGCATAGCCGACGTCTCGCTGGCACTCCAGGACGGGTACTCCACCAAGGGCGGGCTGGGCCTGGGCCTGCCTGGCGCCAAGCGCCTGATGGACGAGTTCGACATACAGTCCGAGGTCGGCAAGGGCACCACCGTCACAGCCAGGAAATGGAAGCGGTGATATGGCTCGCGCAAGGAAGCAGTCGCTTGCAGCGGTACGCTGGGCCGTTGCCAGCACCGCGCTGCCAGGAGAAGCCGAGTCGGGCGACCTGGCGACAGTGGAGGCGTTCAGGGGTGGCATCCTGGCCGCCGTGGTGGACGCGCTGGGACACGGGCCGGAGGCTGCGGCGGCGGCCCGCACTTGCATCGAGCTGGTAAAGGGTCACGGCGGCGAGCCGCTGGACGCGCTGTTCAGGCGCTGCCACCAGGCGCTGCTCGGAACGCGCGGCGTCGTCATGAGCGTTGTGTCCATCAACACCGGGCAGAACATGCTGACGTGGCTGGGCGTAGGCAACGTAGACGGCTTGGTGGTTTCAGCCGACGAGGGCGGCAGTCGCAGCCGCGAGGGCCTGTTGCCCCGCGGAGGGATCGTGGGTTATCAACTGCCGCCGCTGCGCATGTCCGTCCTGCCGGTCCACGCGGGCGACACGCTGGTGCTTGTGACCGACGGGATAAGGAGCGACTTCGCTCAGGCGGTGGATCAGGACGAAGCGCCGCAACGGACGGCCGACCGTATCCTGGCCGAGCACAGCACGGGCAGCGATGACGCGCTCGTGCTGGTGATACGCTACCTGGGATCAAAACGATGACGGACGGGGCGACCACGGAAGACCGTTTTGAGTTCCTGGAGGAGCGTTATGCTGCCGCCCTGGAGGCCTATGTCGAGGCCAAGGCAGGGGAGACGGCGGAGGCAGCGCTGCACCGCGCCTACAACCTGGGGCGAGGGGCGGTCACCGGTGGGGTGAGCCTGCTGGACCTGGCGCTGGTCCACAGGCGGGCTCTGGCGGATGTCCTGAAGGGCGTGCGGCCCGGCCGCGCCGAGGCGGCCATCAGGCAGAAGGCATGGGAGTGCTTCCTGGAGACTCTGGGGCCATACGAGATGACACAGCGCGGGTTCCGCGAGGTCTACGGAACCCTGATCTCAGAGATCGCGCAGCGCAGGCACATCCAGGAGGAGCTGGAGGTCCACCGCCAGCACCTGGAGGAGATGGTGGACCAGCGCACGGCGGAACTCAAGCGCGCCAACGAGTCCCTGCGTAAGGAGATGGACATGAGGATCCGCGCGCAGGAGGAGCTTACCCGGGTCAACCGCGCCCTAAGGACCATCAGCCAGTGCAACCGGGCGGTGGTGGCCGCCACGCAGGAGTCGGAGCTGCTTGACAGGATCTGCCAGATCATTGTGGACGTCGGGGGATACGTGCTTGTGTGCGTGGGGTTCCCGCAGGATGACCCGGAGAAGACTGTTCGGCTGGCCTCGTATGCGGCACGGGGCAAAGCCCCGACGGAGGCCTGGAAGGTCACGTGGGCAGATGACGCGTGGGGGCGCGGCCCGACCGGAACGGCCATTCGCACGCGCAAGCCGCACCTGGTCGAGGACCTGCCGGGCGACCCCGATTGCGCCCCCTGGCGGGCGCAATCCGCCGAGATCGGCGCGGTGGCCGCCGTCGGCCTCCCCCTGCTGGGCAGCAACGGCCGGGTGCTCGGCGCCCTGAGCATCTTCGCATCCGAGCGGGGCGTATTCCAGGAAGAGGAGATGAACATCCTGCAGGAGCTGGCGGGCGACCTGGCTTACGGCATTCAGGCGCTCCGGAGCCGCGACCAGCGCGTGCAGGCAGAGAGAGCCCTGCGGGACAGCGAGGAGCGCTACAGGACTCTGGTCGAAAACATCCAGCTCGGCGTGAGCCTGATCAGCACGCACTACACGATCGTCATGGCGAACGCCGCACACGGGCACCTGTTTGGGAAGCCCACCGACAGCCTGATCGGTCGGCACTGCTATGAGGCACTGAAGAAACGGGCCGAGGTCTGTCCCAACTGCCCCGGCACTAAGGCGATGGCGACGGGCAAGCGTGCGGAGGTCGAGACCGAAGGGGTTCGAGCTGACGGCAGCCGCTTCACGGCCCTGGTCGAGGCCTTTCCGACGATGGGCGCTAACGGCACCATCGAGGGCTTCATCGAGATAGTTGAGGACGTCACCGAGCGCAGGCGCGCCGAGAGGGAGCTGAAGGAAAGCGACAAGAAGCTCCGCAGGATGATGCAGGGCACCATCCAGGCCATCACCTCCGCCCTCGAGATGCGCGACCCTTACACAGTCGGCCACGAACGCAGGGTGGCCGACCTGGCGTGCGCTATCGCGGGCCAGATGGGGCTCCCCGAGCACCAGATCGAGGGAATCCGCATAGCAGGCTACGTGCATGACATCGGCAAGATCGCCGTGCCAGCCGAAATCCTCGCCAAGCCGGGCAAGCTCACCAACGTGGAATTCGCCATGATCAAGACGCACCCCAAGGACAGCTACGAAATCCTCAAGGAGGTGGAGCTCGCCCCGCCGGTTGCCCAGGCGATCCTCCAGCACCACGAACGCCTGGACGGCAGTGGATACCCGGAAGGACTCTCCGGCGACCAGATCATCATGGAGGCGCGCATCCTCGGTGTGGCCGATGTGGTGGAGGCCATGTCATCCCACCGCCCCTACCGCCCAGCCCTCGGCATAAAGGCAGCCCTTGAGGAGATAGCGCAGAGGCGGGGCACACTCTACGACCCGCAGGTGGCGGACGCCTGCGCGAAGCTGCTGGAGGAGGAGCGCTTCCGCTTCGAGTAACCGGCCGCCCGCCGTACGGCGGGCTATTGGGCGCCTGCCTGCGCCGCGAGGGACTTCTGGATCCTTGCCCACGGGTCCTTGAGCGTAACGGTCCTGTTGAAGACCAGTTTGCCAGGCGCAGAATCGGGGTCGAGGCAGAAGTAGCCGAGCCGCTCGAACTGGCAGCGCCATCCCGGCTGCCTGGC
>CAYYNS010000186.1:0-4328 GCA_964473085.1 uncultured candidatus Brocadiaceae bacterium | reverse complement strand
TCGCGGAAGTAGCCCTCGCCGCTCGTCGCCACAGTGTTCGCCAGGTGCTGCCCCCGCAACGGGGAGACCTCAGATACCTGCCAGAGGAACTCCTCGTAATGCGCCACAGGAACGCGCAGGGACAACTCGACCCTGGTTTCACCTCCCTCGCCGGCTGGGGCCAGGGAGAGCGTGACGTCCCGGATGCCGTTGGCGTTGGCGAGCTCGATGGCCCTCCCGGCAAGCTCCAGCGGTTCGTCAGCTTCCACCGTCAGGATCTGGTCAGGTTCCCGCTCAGCCTCCAGTTGCCGCCGGCCGCCAGGGCTCGCCTGGTTGAAGACCAGGCGCTGCGCACCCTGGCCCAAGCCTGTCGGGGGTACGGCTTCCATCTGAACCTGCGCCTCCGGCTGTACCGGCACTGCCTTCTGCTGAATGCCCCCGGGGGCTTCGCCAAAAGCGCCCTCCTGGACCGGCGCGGCCCCCGCCCTTGCCCTGACCGCAGCGCTCCCCTTGGCATACTCATCGGGCAGGCCGTAGCCTTCCGCTTCGCGCCCGGTTTCGGGACCGGGGACGGCCGCTCCGGTGGGAGTAATAACGGACGGCGCAGGCTGACGGGCGAAGGCAAGCCGCCTGCCGGGGCTTGCAGCACCGTAAAAGTCCCTGCGCTCCAGTACCAGGGTCACGCCCAGGACCAGCAGGAGCATGGCAGCGACAGCAAGCGCGCGTGGCCAGAAAACAAGCACCGGCGCGCCGGGGGGCGAGTCCGCCCGAACGCGTTCCATCACCCGCTCGGCAAGCCCGGCGGGTGCCAGCTCGCGGGGCAGCCGCCGCACAGCCTCAACTGTGAGGCGCAGGGCCCTGAGCTCCGAGCGGCAGGCCTCGCACCTTTCCAGGTGCCGTTCGAGTTCCCTGACCTCGCGGGGCGAAAGCGCCCCGTCCAGATATTCCGAAAGCTTCGAGCGTGCTTTTGTGCACCCCATGGCACTTCACCCGGCTCAGCCTCTGAAATCGCTGACGACGCTACCGGGCGCCTCCCGGATCACAATCCCTCCGCTACGAAAGGTGCTATCCTGTCTTTGAGGGCGCTGCGCGCACGGAAAAGACGGCTCTTGACCGTTCCGAGCGGCAGGCCGAGACAGTCTGCAAGTTCTTCGTACGACATGCCTTGCAGATCACGCAAGACGATCACCTCCCGAAGGTCCTCCGGCAGCCCGCCGATGGACCTCCTGACCAGCTCGACGGTCTCCCTGCGGGTCACCCCCGCCAGCGGCTCCTCGCCAGAGGCGGGAGGCTCGGGGAGGGGGTCCTGGTCAGCAGCGCCTGGGCTGAGGCTCGTCACCTCGCCGTGCCGCCCTGCCTTGCGCCAGTGGCTGCGCACGCAGTTGAGCATGATGCCGTAAAGCCACGTGCTGAACTGGGCCTTGCGCCGGAACCCGGTTATGCTGCGATAGGCCTTCAAGAAAGTCTCCTGGGTGAGGTCCTCGGCATCATGGCCCGCCCCGACCAGATGGACGACGGCGTTGTATATGTAGTCCTGGTACCTCTCGACCAGGAGGCCGAAAGCCTCACCGTCGCCGCCGCAGGCCCGCCGGACCAGGTCCAAATCCCTGAAGGGAACCTCGCCCATGTTCCCTGACACCCTATTAGACGCCACCAAGGCCGGATTTGATCCCCCTGTAACGCTCCAATTCCCCATATCTGAGCATATCGCTGCAAGCCCCTCTTGTAAACAGCCTTCCGGGCGTATAATGTGACATTTGCTGAGCCGGCGCTTAGCGGCGACATGCGCCAGGGAGTGAACCAGGCACTTGATATCCGAGCGGCAAAGAGGATAGGATAGGGGCCGATGGAACGGGCAAGCCACAGCCAGGCAGCAGTCAAGACTGGCGTCGGTGGGGGCCGCTCAGGGACAGGCACCAAGTCGGTCTTGCAACCTCGCGGCATTTGGGTATAATAACGCCCTCCGCGTCAGGGCCGGAATCGCAGGAGGCTCGCGGGCAGTCGGTAGATGAGCCACCCCGTTGGCGACAGAGGAAACCCGATGCAGGAGTCAATTACCAACCACAGGCCCCTGCTGGACAAGGTCAGGAACTACGAGGACGCCAAACGGATCCGGGCAAGCGGGCTTTACCCCTACTTCCGGCCCATCTGCTCCGCCCAGGACACCGAAGTGATCATGGACGGCCGTAAGGTCCTGATGCTGGGCTCCAATAGCTACCTGGGCCTGACCAACCACCCGGAAATCAAGGAAGCGGTCAAAGCCGCCGTGGACAAGTACGGGTCCGGCTGTGCAGGATCCCGCTTTCTGAACGGCACCCTCGACATCCACCTGAAACTGGAGGAAGAGCTGGCCAGGCTCGTCCAGAAGGAGGCGGTCCTGCTGTATTCCACCGGCTTCCAGGTCAACCTCGGGGTCATAAGCTGCCTGGTCAGCAGGGGCGATTACGTCATCACGGACAAGAGCGATCACGCCAGCATCGTGGACGGCTGCCTGCTGTCGTTCGGGAAGTTCGTGCGGTTCGCCCACAACGACATGAACAGCCTGGAGGAGCGGCTCAAGAAGATTGAGCCGGATGCGGGCAGGCTGATCGTTGTGGACGGGGTCTTCAGCATGGAGGGGGACATCGCCCCTCTGCCCAGGATCGTCGAGCTGGCCGAGCAATACCAGGCGGTCGTGATGGTGGACGATGCCCACGCGATCGGGGTGCTCGGCAAGAACGGCGCCGGCACGGCGAGCCACTTCGGCCTCACCGACCGCGTGCACCTCATCATGGGCACCTTCAGCAAGTCGCTGGCCTCCCTGGGGGGCTTCATTGCCTCCGATGCCGACACGATTGACTACCTGAAGCACAACTCCCGGGCGCTCATATTCAGCGCCAGCATGACCCCGGCGAATGCCGCAGCGGTGCTGGCGGCCTTGAAGATCATGCTGCGGGAACCCGAGCGCATAGAGCACGTCTGGCACAATGCCAACCTGCTGCGCAGAGGGCTGCTGGACCTCGGTTTCGACCTGGGAACCTCCGAGACCCCCATCCTGCCGGTCCACCTGGGCGACATGACCACATGCCTCAGGATGTGCAAGAGGCTCCAGGAGGAAGGCATCTTCGTCAACCCCGTCGTGCCACCGGCGGTGCCCCCCAACGGATCGCTCATTCGGCTCAGCGTGATGGCTACGCACACCGAAAGCCAGATCGCTTTCGCCCTCGAAAAGCTGGGCAAGGTCGGGAAGGACCTGGGCGTGCTCTGATGTCGGGCAGCCTTTCCCGCCCTGGAGCAAGCTGCATCGCTACCTTCAATGGCGGGCCTTGTCCGCCAGTTCGGTTCGTTTGGATCAAGACGGCACGAACTGTAGAATACGTCGCCAACGACTTTCGTGTCCCCCACTTGTCCCCCTGACGCACGGGCTGTGCCGATTGTGGAATACCGGAAACTCGGAAAGACCACGCTGCGAGTGAGCGCGATCGGTTACGGAACGCTCAAGCTGCCACGGATCTCGCAGGAAGAAGCGGCGCGGTGCCTCCATCGCGCCCTGGAGCTGGGGATAAACTTCGTGGACTCCGCTCGCGACTATGGGGACAGCGAGTCGAAGGTGGGCCGGGCACTGAAGGGCCGGCGCGGCGAATTCCTGCTGGCCACCAAGACGAGCGCGCGCCGCTTCGACAGCGCCATGGCCGATCTACAGACCAGCCTCAGGGAGCTCCAGACCGACTACCTGGACCTGTGGCAGCTCCACAGTGTGAGCGACGAGCCGTCCTGGCAACAGGTGATGGCCCCCGGGGGCGCCCTCCAGGCTGCACGCCACGCGCAGGCCCAGGGGATGGTGCGCCACGTCGGCATCTCCGTCCACCGGGCGATCGGCGTCATGCATAAGGCCATCGAGTGCGGGGAGTTCGAGACGATCATGCTCTGCTACAACCCGATTGACGCTGAGAACGTCGCCGCCGTCCTCCCGCTCGCCCGGCGGCGCGGGCTCGGCGTGATCACCATGAAAGCCCTCAGCGGCGGCACGATGGCCTATCCCAAGCAGGTTCGGCGGGCCGGGTTCGGAGGGCCTGACGCCCTCGTGGCAGGAGCCCTGCGGTGGGTGCTTGGCAACCAGAACGTGCACTGCGTCCTGGCCGGCATGCAGGCGGTGCACGAAGTCGAGGAGAATGTCCCGCTGGCCGACCCGCCCGTGCCGCTCAGCAATGCCGAACACAGGGAGTTCCTGAAGATGCTCGGAGAGTTCGCAGGCGAGTACCGCTACGGGCAGCGCTGCCTCGCCTGCGGCTACTGCCAGCCCTGTCCTGAAGGCGTGAACATCCCGGCCATCCTGCTGGCTGCCCGCATGGTGAGCAGCTACCCGGACG
>CAYYNS010000185.1:2538-4342 GCA_964473085.1 uncultured candidatus Brocadiaceae bacterium | reverse complement strand
GCGAGCAACGGGATGACGGCCCAGCAGTTCGCGGCCTTCCTGGGGGAGCGCGGCATGTCGGAAGCCGCTCACAAGGCGCGGCTGGTCGAGGAACTGGTCTCGCAGGAGGACATGCGCGCCACCGCCCTGGCAGAGCAGATCGCCGCCAGCCAGCCCGAGGTCACCGAGCAGGACGTGCAGCTTGCATACCAGACGCACTACGGCGAACGAGTGGACGTGCGGCGGATCATCCTGGATGATCCGGCGCAGGCGGAGGAAGTCCGCAACAAGGCACTGCGGGGGGCAAGCTTTGAGCTGCTGGTGCAAACCGAGTCCGTGGAACCGCACGCGTGGATGGACATGGGCCTCGTGACGGACGTCACGGTGACGCACCCCTACTTCCAGCGCCTCAAGGACCTCAAAGAGGGAGACATCTCCGAAGTCATCGAGCGCCAGGGCAAGTACCACCTCCTGAAGCTCGTCGCGCGGCGCCGGCCCTCCGATCCGCCGCCTCTGGAATCCGTCCGTCAGGCGATGGTCGAAGAGGCGAGAAACACGAAGGCGCGTGCTCGCGCCCGAGGCTGGTTGGAAAAGCTGAAAGCTGAAGCCCAGATAGAAGTGAAGCTGAGATGAGCAAACCCCTGCCAATCACCCTCTCACAGCGCGTCAACGAACTGCCCCCCTACGTGTTCGGCCGCGTCAACGCCCTCAAGAAGGCGCGCCGCCAGGCCGGAGAAGACGTGATTGACCTGGGGATGGGAAACCCCAACGACCCCACCCCAGAGCCGATTATCGAGAAGCTCTGCGAGGCCGTGCGCGATCCCAAGAACCACCGCTACAGCGTGCGCGCGGAAGGCATCTTCAACCTGAAAAGGGAAGTGGCGGCTTTCTACCAGAGCGAATGGGCAGTGGAGCTGGATGCGGAGAAGGAGGTGGTCTGCACGATCGGCAGCAAGGAGGGCCTCTCGCACCTTTTCCTGGCCCTCATGAACCCGGGAGAAGTCGCGGTCGTGCCGACGCCGGCCTTTCCGGTCCACATCCACGGCGTGCGTCTGGCAGGGGGCTGCGTGCTCAGCCCGCCGCTGAGCACCGGCCCGGAGTTCTTCGACAACCTGCAGGGCATGTTCACCACGCTGCGCCCCACGCCGAAAGTGCTGGTCGTGAGCTTCCCACACAACCCCACAACCATGACGGTGGAGCTGGACTTCTTCGAGCGGCTCGTTGACCTATGCCGCCGCCACGGCGTCTTCATCGTGCACGACTTCGCCTACAGCCACATCACCTTCGACGGCTACAGGGCGCCCAGCCTGCTGCAGGTGCCGGGAGCGAAGGACCTGGCAGTGGAATTCACCACGATGTCCAAGAGCTTCAACATGGCTGGCTGGCGGGTGGGCTTCTGCGTCGGACACGCAGGCGTCGTCGAAGGCCTGGCGCGCGTCAAGGCATACTATGACTACGGGCTGTTCATGCCAGTGCAGATCGCCAGCATCGTCGCCTTGCGGCACTGCAAGAAGGAAGTGGCCAGGCAGGCCGCCGTCTATCAGGCCCGTCGAGACGTGCTCTGTGACGGGCTGACCCGCGTAGGCTGGCCGGTGGCCCGCCCGCGGGGATCAATGTTCGTGTGGGCACCGATCCCCGAGCCATATGCGCACATGGGCTCGCTGGACTTCAGCCTCCTGCTGCTCGAAAAGGCAAACGTGGCCGTGGCACCGGGCGAATCTTTCGGGCCGGGGGGAGAAAAATTCGTGCGCATGGCCCTGGTAGAAAACGAACTGCGACTCAAGCAGGCTGTGCGGCAGATCGGGCGCGGCCTGGAATTGAAGCC
>CAYYNS010000185.1:0-2438 GCA_964473085.1 uncultured candidatus Brocadiaceae bacterium | reverse complement strand
AACTGCGACTCAAGCAGGCTGTGCGGCAGATCGGGCGCGGCCTGGAATTGAAGCCCCCACTGCCCTGACCTTGCAACCGGTAGAAATCCGATGCCAATCACAGCAAGGAAACCTATGTGCCCCCCGGATACACTCTAGGCGACAGGGGCCAAACAAATGAGCGACAACCAGAACAGAAGCGAACACAGCCAGCCGGAAGGCAGCCAACAGGAACGTGTCATCATACCTATCGAGCAGGCCAGGCAGGCGCAGCCCTCGCAGCCGCAGCGTAGCGAGCTCAAGGGCATCCTGGAAGCACTCCTGTTCGCCGCAGCCGGCCCCCTGAGCACTGGCAGGCTGGCCGAACTTGCAGGTGCAAGCAGCGCCGCCCTCATCCGGGAGGTTCTGGAGGAGCTGAAGGCCGAATACGACGGCGCCGGCCATGCCTTCGCTCTGGAAGAGATCGCCGGCGGCTACCAGCTCCTCACGCGGCAAGATTTCCAGCCCTGGGTGAACCGGCTCCGACACCGGGAACACGAGGACAGGCTGAGCCAGGCCGCTCTGGAAACGCTTGCCATCGTCGCTTATCGCCAGCCGATCACGCGGGCCGAGATCGAAGACATCCGTGGCGTGCAGAGCGGCTACATCCTCAGGTCGCTGCTGGAGAAATCCCTGGTGCGGGTGGTAGGGCGCAGTGAGGAACTGGGCAGGCCGCTGCTCTACGGGACCAGCCGGGAGTTCCTCGAGGTGTTCGGCCTGCCATCCCTGAAGGCCCTGCCAAAACTGGACGCGCCTGAGCCCCCGCCCGACTCGCGCTGACAGGTCCTCGATGCACGAGCCAGAAGACAGAGGCAGCTCTCACGATTCCCCGCTTCACGCCCAGGCGGCCGGTCGTGGCAAGAAGCTGCGCGATGCCGTCCACGGCGACATCCTGCTGAGTCCGCCCGAGCTGGCGGCGCTGGATACGCCCCAGATGCAGCGGCTCAGGGGGATCAGGCAACTCGGCGCAGCCTACTTTGTCTACCCCGCTGCGCAGCACACCCGTTTCGAGCACTGCCTGGGCACATGCTGGATGGCCAAGCAGATCGTCTCGCGCATCGAGTCGCAGGCCTCCTTCAAGTTCCCTGAGCCCGCCAAACAGGCCATATACCTCGCTGCGCTCGTCCACGACGTCACTCACATCCCCTTCGGCCACACCTTCGAGGACGAGCGCAAGCTGCTGACCCGCCACGACGAAAGCGAGCGCCGGTACGCACAGTTCCTCGAGCAGGACGAGCTTGCCGAGACCCTTCAGCGAAGCGAAGCGGGCCGCCTGGCCCTCCAGATACTGCGCCCCGCTTCCGCCCCGCCGGCCGACCAGCGCTACCTGCGACAGGTAGTGAGCGGCACCATCTGCGCGGACCTGCTGGACTACCTCAAGCGCGACAACTACTTCTGCGGCCTGTCGCAGCACTACGACCCCCGCGTGCTGGACTACTTCACCGTCTGCGGCGGCGAGCTCGTCCTTGACCTTCAGCACCAGGGTCTGTTCCGCCACGATGCCCTGAGCGAGATCACGAACCTGCTGCGCATCCGCTACGTCCTCAGCGAGCGCGTCTACTACCACCACGCGAAGATCGCCTGCGGCGTGATGATATCGAAGATCGTCGAGCGCGCCATGGCAGCCGGCCTCACAGAACAGGAGCTCTGCCAGCTCACCGACGACGCCCTCCTCTACCACCTGCGCGAGCGTTACAGCACCGACCGCGACCTGCTCGGACTTGTTGATGCGCTCAAAGGCAGGCAGCTCTTCAAGCGCTGCTACATGCTGTCACGCCGCGTGGGGGCGCAGACCGTGAGGGAACTCGTCCAGAAATACCACCTCAACCAGAACGATGCGCGAGGTGCCGCCGAGCGGCAGATTGCGCAGGCCCTCAAGGCCCCGCCGCACGAAGTGGCGCTCTACTGCGCCCCCGAAGAGATGGCACTAAAAGAAGCCGGGGTCTCTGTCATCCTGGGCACGGGGCGCCGCAGCCGCCTCTCAGACCTCAGCAGCGCCGAGATCCAGGTGCTCAAAGACAAACACAGCGAGCTGTGGCGCACCTACGCCTTCGTTTCCCGCCGTCTGGCGCAGGACATCCGCCGCGCCGGTGACGCGTGCGAGGAAGTCATCGGCCTTCCCAACGAGTTGCCCCACGAGATGCGCGGCAGGCTCGCCTGAACCCCAGCCGCTTCACGACGACCCTTAGAGCCTCTATCAAGACCTCGCGTGAGCCGCGTTGCTCCCGAAATCGGATGGATGCAAGGAGGGGCGACGAGCATGTGCCGGGGAGAGGCACGGCGAGGAGACCCGACGCCGCAGACGCCGACTTCGGGCGCAACCCGAAGGGACGGGGCATCTTTCGCTGGATGCCTGCGTTGCTCAGGCTCGGCGCATCGGGCTCTTGATGCAGCCTCGCCCTCGCGCCTTGGCCTGCAGC
>CAYYNS010000184.1:0-4358 GCA_964473085.1 uncultured candidatus Brocadiaceae bacterium | reverse complement strand
GGGCGGAGGTCATCCTGCGATTATAGTTGCATTGCGCGCAGGATTGGGTAAAATACAACAAAGCATTGGAAGATAGGTCCTTTGTCTCGTGCTGAAAGGAGTGTGCAGATGTGTAAGACATGTGGGTGCAGTGCGAAGCCAGCGAAGCCCAAAAAGAGCGCAGCGAAAAAGCCCTGCTCCGGCAAGAAGTAACCGAGGGGCGACGGGCTCAGCGACTGCCCGCCTTGAACTTGCTGAACTGTAGAAGGTGTGCGCGCTCCTCCTGCATGATTTCGTGCAGGACGGAGCGCTCTTTTTCAGGCACGAACTGGAGCAGTTCCTGATACAGTAGCAACGTGTTTTTCTCCATCTCGGCCGCCGTCTCGACCGCTTCCTGGTCTGAGTCCTGCCGCGCCGCTAATTTCTGGGCCTCTTCGCCGGGCGGAAAGATGCGCCCCTGCACCAGGTAAGCAATGTATTCCTGGTACTCCCCCGCATACTGCTCGCCCGTCGGCTTGTAATCCCCCACCCTGGCCAGGAGCCTGCGGAACAGTTCGGCGTGCGCATCCTCCATGTCGGCCACCTCGAGGGCGAACTTCCTGAGCTCGATGGATCTCGCCCTCCTGGCCACCGCGCGGTAATAGCTCGCCCCGGTCAATTCCTCGCGGATCGCTATGTTGATCAGCTCGCTGGCAGAGAAAAGGTCGGGCATCTAGGGCCTCCATGACTGGTTGTTGGTGCATGAAAGACCGCCCATCTTACTGCGCCCGTGCCCGGTTTTCAACTCGCCCCGGCCCCTGCCAGGGGGCGCGCCCGGCGAACTTTTCCCCCAGCGCCGCGTCTAATAGTGTGGCCCAAAAGTGGGCTACAATATTGTGGGATCGGTTGGCATTCCTGGAATCGCGCAAAAGGAGGTTCGCAATGCTGGACATCAAGAAGGCGGGCGTGCTGGCAGCAGTAGCGGTCGTGGCGCTGTGCCGCGCGGCAAGCGCCTCCGGGCTGCTCGTGCCGACGGAGCAGGCGCTCCCCCCACTCGGCATCAAGAGCCACCGGGTGGCCGTCCAGGTCAAGGACGGCGTCGCCACAACCGCACTGACCGAGGTGTTCATCAACACCACCAAGAACCGGCTGGAGGCCACGTACGTGTTCCCCATCCCAGGCGAAGCAGCCCTGGTCGAGTTCGCCATGTATGTCAATGGCAAGCGCCAGACGGGCGAGATCGTCGAGGCCGAGAAGGCGCGCACTGTCTACGAGGACATCGTTCGCCGCATGCGTGACCCCGGCCTGCTCGAATACATGGGCGCCCGCCTGCTGAAGCTCCGCGTCTTCCCGATCGAGCCCGAAAGCACCCAGAAGATCGAGGTCAGCTATGCCTACGCCCTCCCCTTCGACAACGGCGTCTACCGCTACAGCTTCCCCCTGAAGACAGGGGAGAAGGCCTCCAAGGTCATCGAGGATTCTACCTTCAGCGTGGAAATAGCCAGCACCCAGGCCATCGCCAGCGTTTATTCGCCCTCCCACCAGGTGAGCGTCACACGCAAGGACGACCGCCACGCCGTGGCAGGCTTCGAGGAAGAGGGCGTGATGCTGGAGAAGGACTTCGTGCTCTACTACAGCGTTGCTGACAAGGACTTCGGCCTGAGCCTGCTTACCTGCCGCGTCAAGGACCAGGACGGCTACTTCGCCCTGATGCTCGCCCCGCGGGTGGACATCGCTGAAGGGGAGGTCATGGCAAAGGACGTCTGCTTCGTGCTCGACACGAGCGGCAGCATGCTCCAGGAGGACCGGATCGGCAGCGCCAGGGCGGCGGTGAAGTTCTGCCTGAAGTCGCTCGGCAATGAAGACCGCTTCGCGCTCCTGCCGTTCAGCACCGCCGTGGACGCCCTGGAGGGCGGCCTCATGCCTGCAACGGCGGGGAACGTCCAGAAGGCCGTCGCCTACGTGGACAAGCTGGAGGCCCGCGGCGGCACGGCCCTCTGCGCCGCGCTCGTCAAGGCCCTTGAGATGGCCCCCGAAGGCGAGCGCCCCTACATGGTGGTGCTCATCACCGACGGCAGGCCGACCATCGGCACGGTCGAACCGGACGCAATCGTAGAGGAAGTCGCCAAGGCCAACAAGAACAACCTGCGCATCTTCAGCTTCGGCATCGCCGAGCGGCTCGACGTGCCGCTGCTTGACGCCATCGCCCAGAAAACGAAGGGATACAGCGAATACGTGGAGCCCGGGCGCGAGATCGAGACCGAGGTCTCCAGCTTCTTCCGCAAGGTCAGCCACCCGGTGCTGTCCGGCCTGAAGCTCGACTTCGGCAAGGTGAAGGTGAGCGACATGTATCCCCAGGAGCTCCCCGACCTTTTCCGCGGCAGCCAGCTCCTGGCCTTCGGGCGCTACTCTGGCTCAGGCGATGTGGCCGTCCAGCTTGCCGGGACGGTCAAGGGCAAGAAGCAGCAGTTCGCCTACGACGCCACCTTCCCGGAGGAGGCGTCTGACAACAAATTCATCCCGCACCTGTGGGCCCAGCGCAAGATAGCCTACCTGCTCGACGAGATCCGCCTCCACGGCGAGACCAGGGAGCTGGTGGAGGAGGTCGTGCGGCTGAGCAAGGAGTTCGGGATCGCAACTCCCTACACCTCGTTCCTGGTGCTTGAGGACGCCGACGCCTATATCCGCCACGGCATCATGCGCAGGCAGGCGATGGACACTGCACGGCAGCTTGCCCCGAGCGCGGCAGCGCCCGCACCGGAAGCCGAGAGGGCCAACCGCCTTGAGGCCGCCAGGGCGCTGGAGGAGGCCAGCGGATACTTCACGGGCCGGCCCGGAGTGGCCGCCGAGGAGCTCCGGGAAGGCAAGGGAGCCGTCCAGCTCAGCCGCTCGCTACGCATGTGGAAGGAGGCCCAGACCGCTGGCGAGGCAGGCATCAGTCGCGCCGCCACGACCATCCAGAAGGTCGGCCAGAAGACCTTCGTCCAGATCGGCACCGTCTACGTGGACACCGAGTTCAACGAGGGCGCCAAGACCCTGAAGCTCAAGTGGGGTAGCGACGCCTTCTTCGCCATCCTGCGGGCCATGCCCGAACTGAAGGACTACCTCGCCCTGGGCGAGAACGTGATCGTGGTCGTCAACCGCAAGGCCCTGATCGTCGGCGAGGAGGGCGCCGAGAAACTCACGGAAGACGAGGCCCGCGAGTTCTTCGTGGACTGAGCCAGGACGGAACAAGCAGGCCCGATGGGGCCGCCATCGCACGGTTCGAAAAGTGGGTGCGGGAGCACGCGCAGCCGGAGAAGTAGCGGGAGGTAGAGCTATGCGCAACCTGAGCCTGATCTTCATCGCACTGGCCAGTATCCTCACTGGCGGACTACTGTATGGTTCCTACCTGGAGAGCGACTACCCGGCCGAAGCGCCGCCGCAGCCGCTCCATCCCATCATTCGCCAGGAGCCGCCGATGCCGGACAACCCGCTGGCCTGGATGGTGCGCCGCCTCACCGTGCGCGAAGGCTACCACTACCGCGGGCTTACGGTGTTCCTGGTGGAGCTCTCCGAGGCCCACGATGAAATGTCGTATCTCTCTGTTCAGGAAGCACTTACGGCCGGAACCCTGATCGTCCAGGAGAAGGGCACTGCCACTGTCCCGGCGCTTACGGTCGAGAATAGAAGCGACGAGCCGATCCTGATGCTCGGCGGGGAGATGCTCCTGGGGGGCAAGCAGAACCGCATCCTGCGCGAGGACGTCCTGCTGCCTGCCAGGAGCGGCCCCGTAGAGGTCCCCGTGCTCTGCATTGAGCGGGGCCGCTGGACCGAGCGGCCGCAGGCCTTCAAGGGCGGCGAGCCCCTGGCGCCCCTGGCCCTGCGCGGCTCCGCCCAGGCGCTCCGCTCCCAGGAAGAGGTCTGGGCAGACATCCGCGCCTACCAGAGCGAGCTGAAGGTGGAATCTGCTACCGGCGACCTCCAGGCGGTCCACGACTCGCCCGAGGTCCGCAAGGCCCTCCAGGACTACCGCGAGCGCTTCGCGGAGCACTGCTGGCGGCGCGGGGCGGTCGGGATGGTCGTTGCGCGCTGGGGCCGCATCGTCGGCACTGACATCTTCTGCAATGCCGCCCTATTCCGCAAACACCGCGACCGCCTGCTGGACTCCTACGCCGTGGACTGCATCGCCTGGCGCGGCCGCCTGGAGCAAACCGAGATGCGCCTCCCCGCCCCGCACCTGGACGGCGCCGAGGAGTTCCTGCGGCGGCTCCTACACGCTCGATACGACTGGCGCGACACGCCGGGCGCCGGCAGGCTCCTCACCGTCGCCGGCGCGGGGCTCAGTGGATCGGCCCTTGTCTACCGGGATGGCGTCCTGCACGCCTCTGTCTTCCCGGAGGCCGAGGTCATCATACGGC
>CAYYNS010000183.1:0-4386 GCA_964473085.1 uncultured candidatus Brocadiaceae bacterium | reverse complement strand
CTTGTGGGGGAGTTCACCAGCCTCCAGGGCAAGGTTGGCCGTGAGCTCGCCCTCCGGGCGGGAGAGCCGGCCGCCGTGGTGGACGCAATCGCCGAGCACTACAGCCCGGCCGGGGCGGAGGATCGGCCGCCCGCCAGCAGCGTCGGGACAGCCCTCGCGCTGGCCGACAAGCTGGACGTGATGGTCGGCTGCTTCGCCCTCGGCCTCCTGCCGAGCGGCTCGCAGGACCCCTACGCGCTCAGGCGCAACGCCCTGGGAGTCCTGCTGATCCTGGAGCGGCAGGACGCCGAGTTGAAGCTCGACGAGCTGGTCGGGGCGGCACGGGACGTGCTCCAGTCCCAGGCCGACGAGCTCGGCAGCCGCAACCTGAAGGTCCCGCTCGATCAGGTGCTGGGATTCTTCCGTGACAGGCTCTACCACGCCGCGCTCGATCGGGGCTACACGCATGAGCTGGTGCGCGCCACGCTCGCGGTGGGCTTCGACCGCTCGACGCCGCAAGGCAAACTCAACTACAACGCACGCTGCTTCTGGCATCGGCTGGATGCGCTGGCGCAGTGCGCCCGGCGGCCCTGGTGGCCGGCACTGGTGGAGCTGGTGGACCGCACCTATCGCATCCAGCGCGACCTGGAGCGGGCGCCTGCTGTGCGGGAGGACCTCTTTGAGCAGCAAGAGGAGCGCAGGCTCGCCTCACTGCTTAGAGCGCACCGCGACGAGGTGGCGCGCATGCTCGATGCCGGGCTATACGTGGAGGCGGCGCAACGTTACTGCGACCTGTTCGCGCAGGAGGTCCACACATTCTTCGACCGCGTGTTTGTGAACGTGGAGGACCAGCGGGTGCGCCACAACCGCAAGTCGCTCTGCGCGGAGGTCTACCACCTTTTCGCCGACCGCTTCGCCGATCTCTACGTCATTGCATCGGCCGGGCCTGGGGGCAGCGATTCCGGGTAAGAAGGGCCGGGCGGATGTCCGCCGCCTGGCACGACGCTCAAGGCACCTTTCGGCCGATTGCACGCCAGCCGATGTCCGTGCGGTAGTGGGCGCCTCCGAAGTGGATCCTTTGCACAGCCTCGTAGGCGCGCTTTTGTGAGTCGGCGATGGTGCGCCCGCGAGCGGTGACCCCGAGCACGCGGCCCCCGCTGGTGACGATCCGGCCATCCTCGTAGGAGGTGCCGCTGTGGAAGACCACCACGTCCTCCATCTGCTCGGCCTCGTCGAGTCCCGTGATCGGCCTGCCTTTGTCGTACTTGCCGGGATAGCCGCCAGAGGCCATGACCACACATAAGGCTGCGCCGTCGTCCCACTCGATCTGTGCTTCCTCCAGGCGGCCCTCGGTCACGGCAAGCATGAGCGGGACGATGTCGCTCCTGAGGCGCAGGGCGAGCGGCTGCATCTCCGGGTCGCCCCAGCGGCAGTTGAACTCCAGCACGCGCGGGCCGTCCTCACAGATCATCAGGCCCGCGTAGAGCACCCCCTTGTAGGGGCGGTCCTCGCGGTTCATGGCGTGCACAGCCTGCACGATGATGTCGCGCTCGATGACGCGCTCGACCTCGGGGCTAACGACAGGAGCGGGGCTGTAGGCGCCCATGCCGCCCGTGTTCGGGCCCCTGTCACCGTCATAGATCGGCTTGTGATCCTGGCATGGGGGGCACATGGCAATGGTCTGGCCATCGGTCAGGGCGAGCACGCTCGCCTCCTCACCCACCAGGCGCTCCTCGATCACCACCTGCTTGCCAGCCTCGCCGAACTCGCCCTCCATCATGATGCGCCTGACGGCCTCGTGGGCCTCCTCGACCGTCTGGCAGACGATGACGGCCTTGCCAGCCGCCAGCCCGTCAGCCTTGACTACCACGGGCGCCCCCACCAGATCAATGTAGGCCCTGGCGCGGTCGGCGGAGTCAAACGTCCTGAAGCTCCCCGTGGGGATGCTGTGCCGCTCCATCAGGCTCTTGGCGAAGACCTTGCTGCCCTCGATGCGCGCGGCTTTCTGGCTGGGGCCGAAGACCCTGAGCCCGCGCGCGCCGAAGGCGTCCACGATCCCCGCGCACAGCGGCGCCTCCGGGCCGACGACCGTGAGGTCTATCTTCTTGTCAAATGCGAACCGCCGCAGTTCGCCGATGTCCTCGGCCCCGATGGGGACGCATTCGGCCAGGCGGGCGATGCCGGCGTTTCCGGGCGCGCAGTAGAGCTTCTCCACCAGGGCGGACTGCGCGACCTTCCAGACAAGGGCGTGTTCGCGACCCCCGCCGCCGACCACAAGGACCTTCATTGCCCAGGGTTCCTCCGCACTGGGGCATGCCTCAGAGCAGCACCGGCTTGCCCGTCTCGGCCGACCTCCAGGCAGCCTCGGTAAGCTCAATCGTCCTCAAGCCGCAGACGCTGGGCGCAAGCACCTGATCGCGGCCCAGCACTGCGCCGACGAAGTTGTGCACAGGTGAGGGCGAACCGTAGCGGAAGCCGTCCATGTGGTGCATCTCGCCCGATACGCCGCTCATGTAGCAGAGCTGGCCCTGCCGCAAGAAGAACGCCCACCGCTCGCACACGATCGTGATGTCCTCCCACCAGGTGGGGCAGTTGCCAACGATGCTCAGGGACCCGAGGGCACCGTTCTTGAAGCGGATGGAAATGGAGCTGTTGATGTCCACCTCGGTGCCGCAGTTGTCCATGACGGCGCTCACCTCCTGTGCGGCAAGGCCCGTGACCCAGAGGATGATGTCTATGAGGTGGCTGCCGGAGTCGTTGAGCTGGCCGCCGCACGAGAGCTCCTTGGACTGACGCCATGTGCCCGTCGTCAACTGGAGCCATTCCTGTCCCTGGAAGGCGCTGACGTAGCGCACCTGGCCCGCCTCACCGCCCTGGATCGCATTGCGCACGAACTGAAACTGCCCCTGGCAGTGGCGCTGGTAAGCAATGCCGACCCGCCTGGCAGCCCTCTTCTCCTCGCTGATGACGCTGCGGGCGTGCTCGATGCTCGAGACCATCGGCTTTTCAGTCAGCACGTGCAGGCCGGCGCGCAGGCTGTCCACGATCTGCTCGTAGTGCGCATAGTGCGGCGAGCAGATCAGCGTCGCCTCCAGCGCCGCCTGTTCGATCATCTTCTTGTGGTCCCTGAACTGGGGCACCCCGGCCAGGTCGGGGTGACGACGCACGGTCCCATCCAGGCGGGCCTGGTCAGTGTCCATGAGCGCCCCGATCCTTGCCTCCGGGATGGACAGAAGCCCCCGGATGTGCCCCTGGGCTATGCCGCCGCAACCGATGACCCCGAACCTGATCTGGTCCGACATCACCGCTCCTCCCCTTGAACAGAAAGGCGTCCTTCCGTGCGCAAGGCCTCAGGTGTGCATGGAGCCGAAAAGCCACAGGCCGGCTGCCCCGGCCAGCACAGGCGGCAACCACGCAGCAGCCTCCGCGCTGATGGTGCCGGAGTTCCCCATGCTTACGCACACCAGCGACAGCACGTGGAAGCCCGCCGTCAACATGATGCAGACGACCGCGCCGAGCACACGACTGCCCATCGAGCGTTCGTAGCCGACCAGCAGCGGGATGCCCACCAGCAGCAGCACGAACGGCACCAGCGGCGCCGCCATGCGCGACTGGAGCATAACGCGCAAACGCGCGTTGTCAGGGTTCTCAGAGATATTGCGCCGCAGTTCAGCGAGCTTGAAGGCCGGGAGCCTTGTCGTCATGACGTCCCGCCGGGCCTGCACGAAATCGTAGGGCGTCAGGCCCGTCTCAACCTGCTTGGTAGGCAGGACCGTTGGTTTGCCCACCGGACTTCCCTTGCTGTCGAACTCCTGGATGCTGACAGCCTGCAGGTAGATGCCACCGTCCTGCAACCACCCGCCCGACTCGCCCTCGGTGATGCTTCGCGTTATGCCATCAGGGTAAAACTCCATCACCGTGACGCGGGACATCGTGCGGTTGGCATAGTCGTAGCTGGCCACGTAGAGCTTCAGGCCCCTGCGGGGATCCTTCAGCAGGTAAGGCCCCCCTACCTTCCTGCTCAGCTCCAGGTCGAGCTGTTCCTGCTGGCGAAAGGCCCAGGGCACCACGTTCTCCCTGGTCCATGCGACGAGGATCGCCACGGGCACAGCGCATACGAAGATGGGCAGGACGGCGCGCCGAAGGCTCACGCCGCTGGCCTTCAGGATGAGCAGCTCGCCGCTGCGCGCCATCTCAACCAGCATCAGCCCCGCCCCCAGAAGCAGGAGCGGCGGCACGGTGTCCAGCAGGCTGATCGGGAACTGGTAGGCGTAGTAGATAGCGAACTTGGAAAGCGTCTCCGGGACCGCCCCCCTCTGGATCTGGTCCATCCGCTTCAGGGCATCGAAGCTCACATAGAGGCCGAACACGACGAGGTGACTGGCAATGAACCGCACCAGGAATCCG
>CAYYNS010000182.1:0-4411 GCA_964473085.1 uncultured candidatus Brocadiaceae bacterium | reverse complement strand
TACCTGGTGCACTTCAGCAGCCACAACCTGCCCCAGGTCTTCACGGACGTCCTTGTCCTGGGCAGCGGGGTGGGGGGGCTGAGCGCGGCGCTCGAGGCCTCGCGCACGGCCTCCGTGCTCGTCGTCACCAAGGCGCGCCTGGAGGACGGTTGCACCAACGAAGCCCAGGGCGGCATCGCAGTGGCGCTCGCTCCCGGCGACTCGCCGAAGGACCACTTCGAGGACACCATCGAGGCGGGGGTCGGCCTTTGCAACGCAGAGGCCGTGCGCATCCTCACCGAGGAGGGGCCTGCGCGGGTCACGGAGCTCCTCCGGCTGGGTGCGCAGTTTGACCGCTGCGGCTCCGAGCTTTCCTTCACCCGCGAGGGCGGCCACCGCTGCGCGCGCATCCTTCACGCCAACGGCGACGCCACCGGCGCCGCCACCGAGGGCGCGCTCGTGCGGGCCGTGCGCGAGCGCCAGAGCGTGGCGCTGTTCGAGAACACGTTCGCCATTGACCTGCTGACCCTTGACGGCGCCTGCCACGGGGCGCTGATCTGGAACTCCGCGCATGGGTTCATGATGGTGCGTGCCAGGCAGACGATCCTTGCCACCGGCGGCTGCGGGCGGCTCTGGCGCGAGACCACCAACCCCCAGGTCGCCACCGGCGACGGCCTGGCGATGGCGTTCCGCGCGGGGGCTGCGCTGCGCGACCTGGAGTTCGTCCAGTTCCACCCTACCGCGCTCTACCTGGCGGGCGCCTCCCGCGCGCTGATCAGCGAGTCGCTTCGGGGGGAGGGCGCCGTGCTGCGCAACCGCGCCGGCGAGCGCTTCATGCAGCGCTACCACCCCGACGGCGAGCTGGCGCCACGCGACGTCGTCAGCCGCAGCATCATCCAGGAGATGAAAAAGACGGGCGACACGCACGTGTTCCTGGACGTGACGCACAAGGCGCGCAGCTACCTTGAGGCGCGCTTCCCGACCATCACGAGGCTGTGCGACAGGTTCGGGCTGGACATCGCCTCTGACCCGATCCCGGTGCGTCCCGCCGCCCACTACCACATCGGCGGGGTGGCAGTGGATGCCGACGGCTGCACCACGCTCCAGAGCCTGCTGGCCTGCGGCGAGGTGGCCTCAACCGGCGTGCACGGGGCCAACAGGCTCGGCAGCAACTCCCTGCTGGAAGGCCTCGTGTTTGGCCATCGTGCAGGGGCGGCCGCCGCCCGCGCCTGTCAGAGCATGGCAGAGGCCCAGCCGCTCCACGCCATCCAGGGCCTCCCTCAGGAGCCGGCCTATGGCACCCTGAACCTGGCCGACGTGGACAACTCCCTGCGCAGCCTCATGTGGCGAAGCGCGGGCCTGCAGCGCAACCAGGCCGACCTGGACGAGGCACTCGAGATGGTCACCTTCTGGTGCCGCTACGTGATGGACAAGGAGTTCGACGACCCCCAGGGCTGGCAGCTACAGAACGCTCTGACCGTGGCGCGGCTGGTCGTGATGAGCGCCCGCCAGAGGGAGGAGTCCAGGGGCGTGCATTACAGGACGGATTTCCCCGAGCCCTCCGAGAACTGGCAGCGCCACATTGTCATCGCCAGGTCGGGGGAGGAGTGGCTGTAGGGCCTGTTGTGGGACAGGCGCCCCCTTTTCTGCGCACATACCGCTTTCGGCTGTGCCGCCGCCGTTTCTCAGCACTCGGCAGTGTCTGTCTTCTTCCGGCGCTGCAGGCTGGTGCCGTGGCGCAGGGCGTCGTCGCCAAACCGCTCCCTGATGCGGTCAATGGCAGGGCCGAGCCTGCGCCATTTATCCCCCCTGTCGGTGCCGTCCCGGGCGCGGTCGAAAAGCCGGGTCTGCCGGGGCGCGCCTGCCTGGAGGCCTGAGACGGTCACGCCGACCAAGCGCACCTTCTGCCCGCCAACGTCGGCCCGCTCCAGGTTCGCGCAGGCCACCTCGAAGATCTCCGGCACGCTGTCCATGTGGCGCTCCAGCGTGCGGGCGCGCGAGAGCGTCGTAAAGTCCGCCAGGCGTACCTTCGTCGTCACCGTGCGGCCGCGCCACCCGCCCTCGCGTAGGCGCTGCGCCACCTTCTCGCAAAGCCGCATCAGGGTGGAGGCGATCAGCTCGGGGTCCGCCGTGTCCTGCTCGAACGTGTGCTCGTTGCCGACCGACTTGACCTCTTCGCTCGTCTCGACCGGGCGCTCGTCGCGGCCGTGCGCCAGCTCCCACAGTTCAGGCCCGTACTTGCCGAACCGCCGGGCGAGTCCGTCCCTATCGGCGTCCGCAAGGTCGCCGATGGTGCGGATGCCGAGTGCCTTGAGCGCCCGCTCGGTCTTCTCGCCCACGCCCCAGAGCTTGCCGACGGGCAGCGGGCGCAGGAACGACTCCACTTCGTCCGGTTCGACGATGACCAGCCCGCGCGGCTTGCGCATGTCGGAGGCGATCTTGGCGACCATCTTGTTAGGCGCCACGCCGAGGGAGGCCGTGAGGCCGGTCTGCTCTTCGATGCGCGCCTGCAGCTTCTCTGCAAGGGCTCTCTTGCCGCCGAACAGGTGCACCGTGCCGCTGACGTCCAGGAATGCCTCGTCAATGCTGACCGGCTCGATGACCGGGGTAAACTCGCTGAGGATCTGGCGGACATCGCGCGAGACCTCCTCATAGCGTTCGCCGCGCACGGGCAGGTATACGGCCTGCGGGCAGAGGCGGTAGGCCTGGCTGATGGGCTGGGCGCTGTGGATGCCGTAGCTGCGAGCCTCGTAGGAGCAGGTGGAGACCACGCCGCGCCCTCGGCCGCCTTTCGGGTCGGCCCCGACGACGACGGGCTTGCCGCGCAGCTCGGGGTTATCGCGCTGCTCGATGGCCGCAAAGAACGCGTCCATGTCCACGTGCACGATGACCCGCGCCTGCGCGGGGTGTCTGTCTTTTGGCGAAGCTCTCGGGCGCATAGACGGATTCTCACCGTGTCTGCCGGCACCGAGAAAGGGACCACTCTCTCAAAACGCCCGGCTAGCGCAGCAAGGGTGTCTTCACCAGTGCTGAGTGCGCAACCAACAGGATTCGCCACCGGGGAGCCGAAAGTATCGTTCTATATCCTGAATAGGGCCTTCTGCCTCGCACCGCTTCCGTGCGGCTTGCGTGCGCCGGGGGTGCCTGCGGCGTCTTGAACCTCGTCTCCCCACTGGGCCCAGCCTTCTCTGGTGTGCCGTGCGAATAGTTCGAGGTACGGGCCAGGGCTACACGCTTCTACGATCTCATAGAGCTCATCCGGTTTGCGGGAGTGCTCGCGCTTCCGACTGAGGATCACATTTACCTGCGTGCGCCCGGGCTTCAAGGTGCGCAGGTTCCCTCGAACGCCGAACAGAACCAGTTCAGTCACGTTTCGGAAGTAGAAGCCCACCCCGCGCCCGTCGGGTCCCCCGTCTTTCCTAGTCTTGTACCAGACGATATTGGTCTTGTACGTGAAGCCCCATCTCTTCATGACCTCTAGCCCTTCGAGGATCAGGGCATTCGGCACCCACAGGTAGAGATGAGACTTCGGTTTGGCAAGTTGGGCAACTGGAAGTTCCAGGATCTCCTGTGTGGACAGTGTAAAGTATCTGTGAAGCCTTCGGTGTTCCGGAGCTATCTTCCCGGTGCGGTTACTGAAACGCCACGGGGGATCAGCCAAGATGGTGCCGAAGCGCCCAAAACCGTGTGACAGCAAGTCTTCTGCCGCAATCCTGTAGTGTGGTTCGTTCTCCGTCATGGGGCGTCCTCTACGTACAACGCTTTCGAGATGCCGAACACCAAGATGGGGCACCCGCCGCCACCCCCGCCTTCAATGCGCGGCAGCAACCGACTCATGTGGGTCGTTGATGCACCGTATGACTTGCCTTTGCCCAGCGAGTCGAATATCTCCTGCAACTCGTCACAGCGAGTCACGATCACTCCGACGCTAATGGCTCTCAGCTCAAAGAGAATCCGGAAGTTGTTGAGGTCTCTGTCATAGAATGGGTCCTTGTTGTTCCATTCGATCTCAAGCGCAACGCGGTTCTTGTAGCAGTCAATCTTGTGCGTGGGATTCTCAAGCTCCCGCTCATCCACGACTACGCTCGTCTGGAAACTCTTCTCCTCCCATCCCCTCGCCATGAGGGCATTGTCAATTATGTCGGATATGGGCGACTTTCGCCCCCCTGGCGTGAGGATGTCACTCTTGCGTAGCCGGAAGGCGCGTAGGGCCTGGATTATGTCGCTCCACTCCTCGGGAAAGTCATTGTGCAGGACGGCACAGGCGTGCTTCCACTCATGCACCTCGTAGTGAGTTCGCAGGAACTCTGGCAACAAATCAAGCGTCATCGCTACTTACCTATCTTGTTGTTGAGTCACCAGCTGGCGCCTCCAGTTTCTGTCGCCCGTGCAATGTACCCGAGGGGGCTTCGAAGGTCAAGCCAGCCCCCCA
>CAYYNS010000181.1:1857-4414 GCA_964473085.1 uncultured candidatus Brocadiaceae bacterium | reverse complement strand
GCGTGCCGAGCGCGCCGACCTTCAGCGTCTCGATCGGGAACCGCAGGTAGTCGTTGGGGCTCGCCGGCGAGGCAAAATGAAGCACGTTGTCCACCTGGCCGCCGATGTGGATGTACTCCGTCACGTCGTGCTTCACGAAGCGGAATCTCTCGTGCTGCCCCAGCAGGTGCTCTATGTTCTCGGCACTGCCGGTCAGGAGGTTATCCACGCAGATGACTTCGTGGCCCCCTGCAAGGAAATAGTCACACAGGTGGGAGCCGATGAAGCCTGCTCCCCCGGTGATGACAGTGCGCTCTGCCATTGCAAACCTTCTCGTGAAAATCTGCGCTCACGCACAAACGGACAGGGCAGTTTACCAGCCTGCCCGGCCCATGTCAACCTGGCTGGCCATCGCGCAGCGACGTCCTCACCATAGAGGCGCAGGGCCGAGGGAGCCGTTGTTCCTGATGCCGCAACCGGGAAGTCGGCGTCTTGACAGCGGCAGCCCCCGGGGTAGACTTGACCTGGCTTACTGTTCTGGCAGCTTCTGGGAATGCCGCGTGCCCGGCGGGCGGACTCCAGCCGGCGCGCTACGCTTTAGCTCTTGCAGGAGGGCTGAAAATGCGAGCAGGAAAGGTGGCGGTAAGAATGTTGTCGGTAGCGGGTTTTTGTGCGGCAGCGGTTCTGTGTTCCATCGCATCTACGCAGGAGGCTGCCCCGGCGGCGGGGAATGCGGACTCCTGGACGCTGAGCGTCCAGTCCTGCCCGATCAGCGGGGTCGTCATCGCCGGCACGCACCCGGGCGCGGCCAACTACGCCGTCAGCGAGGGAGACAGCGCCGAGGTGAGCCTCACTGCGCCCGAGTCCTGGCTGGACGGCACGACACTCTACGACTTCGTGCGCTGGACCGTGAACGGTGCGGCGCAGCCGGCTGGCCAGGTGACGGTCGCCTTCAGCTTGAGCGGGGACACGACAGCTACGGCCGATTACCAGCCAACCACTACGCCGACCATCACGGTCACCCGGCCCAATGGCGGCGAGCAGGCCCAGCGCGGAGGATACGAAAGGATCGGGTGGACCTGGACGGGCAATCCAGGACCGAACGTCAAGATCGCCCTTTACAAGGGCGGGGCGTGGGATCGGATGATCACCTCCTCCACCCCCAACGACGGCTGGTTCTCGTGCGCGATCCCCTGCGACGTGGCCCCTGCTTCGGACTACAAGGTCAAGATCACCAGCCTGTCTGACCCGTCGGTTTACGATTTCAGCAACGGCAACTTCAGGATCAGCTCTTTCAGGCCGACGGCGCCGGGCTGTGGGGTAAGCTGGAAGCGCGGCACAACGCACACGATCACCTGGACCTCCAAATGCAGCCCCGGCCCCAACGTGAAGCTCGCGCTCTACAAGGGCGGGGTCTGGGTAAGCATGATCACGTCGTCAACCCCCAACGACGGCAGCTACGATTGGGCGATTCCGGCTAATACGACGCTTGGCTCCGACTACAGGGTGAGGATAACCTCGCTGTCGAACACGGCAGACTGGGCCGCAAGCTGCGCATTCTCCATCACGCAGTGAGCGCCCAACGGGACGACACTCGCACTGCGTGCGCGCCGCATCACTGCCGTTCGCCCTCGATGCGGATGTTCCTGAAGTAGATGCGGATGCTGTTCCACTGGCGGCGCACGTCGTCCTCAAGCCTCTCCAGGTCGTGTCGCAGCTCGGCGATCCTGTCCCTCATCAGGCGCGTGGTGTCCTCCAGCGTCTTGAGGCGGCCCTCGAGTTCCTTTAGCTGGATGGCCTGCTGCTCGACGGTCTCGGCGAGCTTGGCCTGGCCCTGGGCCTCCTTCTCGGCCATCTCTTTTTCGAGCCTGGCGGCCTCGGCACGCGCCTCCGCCTCCTCGACGTCCTTGCGGCGCAGGAACTCCTTCTGCCACTCCTCCCGCTCGCGCTCCAGGGCCTCCAGCTTCTGGCGCACCGAGGCGCTCTCTGTGATGGCCAGGGATTTCTGGTATGCCTTGCGCGCCCGGGCAAAGTCGTCGAGGTCGTCAACGAAGTCCCACAGGCGATCGGCGTAGCGGTCGCCAGCCTTCTCGTGGTATTGCGCCGGGGTG
Source organism: uncultured candidatus Brocadiaceae bacterium (assembly GCA_964473085.1). Taxonomy (GTDB): domain Bacteria; phylum Planctomycetota; class Brocadiia; order SM23-32; family SM23-32; genus CAYYNS01. Next base: position 2,324 of record CAYYNS010000181.1, on the reverse strand, counting down.
ATCTCGAAGCGCTGGAGGTCCTTGAGCCCGGCCTTGTCGTAGCCGATCACGCTCCCGTCGGGGTTCTCCACGCGCAGCCCCTTGACGTCCTCGTGGACGAGGCGCCCCTCGACGAGGCGGCTGCCGAGGAGGAAGCGCACCATCTGGACGCCCTCGCCTTCGGCGGGCTCCTCTCGCGGCGCGCCTACGGCCGGCTGAAGCGCCGCCTCCCCGCCACCTGCCGCCCGGAGGGCGGCGGCCAGCACCGCAACGACCACCCACATGTAGCCGATCCGTCGCATGGTTTTTCCCCTTTCTCTGCGAGCAACTCCCCGGCACGCACGCCGCGCCTTCTACTCGCTATCGTACGGCCTCCACCCCTGCGCTGCAACGCTTGTGGGCGGACGGGGGTGGCCGGCTTGCGGCTGGCATCCGGCCGCATGACGGTTCGCCCTGAGGCGGGCCTCGGCGCACCCGAAGGCGCTCGT
>CAYYNS010000181.1:0-1847 GCA_964473085.1 uncultured candidatus Brocadiaceae bacterium | reverse complement strand
ATCCACATGTAGCTGATCCCTCGCATGGTTTTTCCCCTTTCTCTGCGGGCAGCCCCCCTGCACGCCTGACGCGACACACGCCGCGCCATCTACCTGCTATCGTACGGCCTCCACCCCTGCGCTGCAACGCTTGTGGGCGGACGGGGTGGTCGGCTTGCGGCTGGCATCCGGCCGCATGACCGTGCGCCCTGAGGCGGGCCTCGCCGCACCCGAAGGCGCTCGTATCTTGTTGGCCAGGCTTGACTTTGCAAAATAAGCTGCGAGAATAGGCGGCGCAGATGAGGCAATGGGCGTGGCATCCGACATCCTGAAACTTGAGCCTGATGCGGTCATAAAGCCCTGGGGCCTGCGGCACGGGGAGCTCTGGCAGGCCCGCCGTACGGCGGGCGTGGGCGAGCTCTGGCTGGCGTCCGCCCAGACGGGTCCGGACAATTTCGCGAGCCGGATCGTGGAGCCGCCGCTGGGGATTACGCTGGCAGAACTGCTGGGGCAGGCAGCAGCCGAGGGCGAGGATGAGCTTGGCCGGCTGATCGGGCCGCGGGGCCTTGCGGTGCTCAAGGCGTCGCCGCATCGCGGCAAGACCGAGGCGTGGGTGGTGCGCGAGGCGCAAGGGCGGGCCGGGTTCGTCTCAGGCCCCCGGACCTTCGACCAGCTCGCGCGGCTCGAGGAGCTGGTATTGGAGAAGGCAATCGGTCCCGACGTGACCGCGTGGAGCGCCGAGGTGCGCGATCTGCTCGGCGTGATCGAGCCGGTCCGCGGCGGCGAGGCGTTTCTGGTGCCTTGCGGCACGCTCCACACGATGTTCGCCGTGGGCCAGGAAAGCGCGCTGGTGATTGATGAGGTCCAGCAGGGCTACGGCAGGAGCCTGCTGCCGACGCTCTCGAAGATCCTGATGGTCCAGGGGAGCCTGCTGAGCCTGCAGGTGCATCCGTGCGACGAAACGGTGCGCCAGGCTGCTGCGGGCGAGCTGAAGCTGGGCCACGACCTGGAGGCGAACCCGACTGTGCGCGTTACGGACTTCGGCCGCAGGCCGGGCGAGGAGCCCGGGCTGGGCCTGAGTCTTGTGCGGCTGGATGGGGGGCTGCGGCGCGTGACGCCGGTGGAGGTGGCGCTCGCTGGCGGGGCGCGCGTGGGTGTCCTGGTCGCGTGCGCGCACTTCGTGAAGAGCCGCCTCGTGCTTCCGCCGAAGGCGGTTTGTGAGCTGCGCCCGCTGCACGGCAGCTACCGCGTGCTGCATTGCGTGCGCGGCTCGGTCAGGATTGAAGCGGATAGGAGCAGCCGCCGGGTCAGTGCCGGCGAGACCGCGTTCGTGCCGGGCAGGCTTGAGTCCGGGCTGCGGCTGAGGGCCGAGACGGACTGCGAGCTGCTCGATGACGCGGTGCCGGACCTGGCGGGGCTGGCGGAGTTCCTCAAGGAAGCGGGTGCGTCGCTCGGGCAGATTGAGGCCCTGCTGCGCCCGCCGCGGGCGGTGTAGATGGACCTCAGAGGCGCCAGGAAGCAGGCACTGCGACAGATGAGGTTATATGCTCTCCTGACTGAGGCGTACTGCCGCAGGCCGTACCTGGAGGTGGCGGAGGGCGTGCTGGCGGGCGGGGCGGACGTGCTGCAATTGCGCGAGAAGGAGCTCGAAGGCGCCGAGTTGCTGGCGCGCGCCCACACCCTACGGCGGCTGACCCAGAAGTACTCGGCGTTGCTGATCATCAACGACCGGCCCGACGTGGCAGTGCTTTGCGGGGCGGACGGCGTGCATCTGGGCCAGAACGACCTGCCGCCGGAAGGGGTGCGCAAGCTGGTGGGACCGAGCGTGCTGATCGGGCTTTCCACGCACACGCCGCAGCAAGCGGCCG
>CAYYNS010000180.1:0-4419 GCA_964473085.1 uncultured candidatus Brocadiaceae bacterium | reverse complement strand
CTACACCGACTGACCGTCCGGGGCTATTGCTCTTTCTGGACGGGATTGCGGAGCACGCCGATCCCCTCCAGCTCGACCTCCACCACATCTCCGGCCTTGAGCCAGACCGGCGGCTTGCGCACGAAGCCGCAGCCCGCAGGCGTGCCCGTGAGGATTACCGTGCCTGGAAGCAGCGTCATGCACCTGGACAGGTAGCTGATCACGTACGGCACGCTGAAGATCATCAGGGACGTGTTGGAGTCCTGCATGATGTTGCCGTTCAGGCGGCAGCGGATGTTGCAGCTAGCCGGGTCCAGGTCGGTCTCGATCCATGGCCCCAGCGGGGCAAAGGTGTCGAATGATTTCGCCCTGGCCCACTGGCCATCTGCCGACTGGCAGTCGCGCGCGCTCACGTCGTTGCCGCAGGTGTAGCCCAGCACGTAGGCCAGCGCATCCCGCTCGCTGACGTGCCTGGCGCGCGTCTTTATGACAACGGCCAGCTCCGCCTCGTAGTCCACCCTGTCCGGCGCCGCCCTCGGCAGCAGGATGGGCTCATCGGGACCGATGACGGCCGAGGTGGCCTTGGTGAACAAGAGGGGCGCCTGGGGCACCTCCCCTCCGACTTCATCGGCGTGGGCTTTGTAGTTGCGGCCCAATGCCAGCAGGTTGCACGGCGCGATGGGGGCCAGCAGCTTCACCTCGCTCAGCCGGACCTCCCTGCCAGTGCGCGTGAGCCTTGAAAGGGGGTTGCCGCGCGCGACTGTGATCGTATCGCCTTCAGCAATTCCGTATCGGGTGCGGCCGTCCTGTTCGGTGAACCTGACCAGTCTCATGAGCTCCTCCTCGCAGCGGGCGCCTCATCAGGCCGCCGAGGCCTCGAGTATGCGGACAAGCCCTGCGGCGTCTGCGGGCACCGGATCGGCGTCAACGCGCAGGCCGAAGGCCGATCGCGTCTCCGCTGCGATGCTCTCGAAATCGTCGGGCGGCACGCCGTAGTCAAGGATGCTGCGCCGCAGGCCAAGCATGTCAATGAAGCGCTCAATGGCTTCGACGGCCCAGTCGGCGAGGGCTTCTTCGCCCAGCGGCTCGGTGCAGCCGAGCAGGCGCGCGACGCAGGCGAGCCTGGCAGCAGCGCCGGGCCGCGAGTGCTTCAGGCACGCCACCATGACGGATGCGATGGCCCGGCCGTGCGCTATCCCGTATCGCCCGCCCAGGATCATGCTGAGCGCATGGGGGATCGTCACGGCGTTGGTGGCGAGCGAGACGCCCGCCAGCGTGTCGGCCCATGCCATCAGCCCGCGCAGGTTCAGGTCATCGCCCTGCTGGGCCGCTTCTGGAAGGGTGGCGAAGATGATATGCATCGCCTCCTGCGCACAGAGCTTGCCCAGTGGGTTGTCCGCGCGCGACAGATACCCTTCGAGCGCCTGGGCGAAGGCGTCGAAGCCGCTGACGGCAGTGATCTCCGGCGGCATGGTCCGCAGGACGAGCGGGTCGCAGATGGCTGCGCGGGGGTAGAGGTAGTCGGAGATCAGCGAGCGCTTGATTCTGCGGCTGCGGTCGGAGACGACGGCCACGCGCCCCACGTGGCTGCCCGTGCCAGAGGTTGAACTGATGGCGATGATCGGCAGCGTGGCGCTGGTAATCCGGCGCGGGCCGCTTGCGATGTAGTCCATCAGGGGGCCGGGATGCGTCGCGGCGACCGCCGCTGCCTTTGCGCCGTCCATTGCGCTCCCGCCGCCGCAGCCGATGACGGCCTCAGCCCCGCACTGGCGGGCAAGGCGGCCCGCACGCTCTATCTCGTCACAGTTCGGTTCGGCTGACAGGTCGTCGAACAGCCGGGTTTCGGTCCCGGCCGCCGCAAGCAGCGACGTCAGGCGCTCTGTTACGCCCGCAGCCTTCATGGCGTGGCGGCCTGTGACAACGAGCGCCCGGCGAACGCCACCGAGGTGCCCCGTGACGGTTTCCAGCGAGCCTACCCCGAATTCGACCGGCACGGGCAGGCTCATCCTCCACCGGCTCTGCCCATTCATGCGCGCCTCCCACTTGCTTCACGCCATCCGCGCAGGTTCTCCCACGCCTGATCTTGAGCACCGGCCTGACGCCAGGCGCTGCGTCAGCTCAGCACCACGCGCGGCAGCACGCCCCAGGCGTTGCCGCCGTTGGTGGCCAGCGCAAAGACGATGATGTTCTCGCCTTCCTTCCACTCGACCCGCGCCTTGTATTCGTCCGGGCGCACGGGGTTGGTGGCGGTGGGCTGGCAGCCCACTTCCATGTCGTTGACCCAGACCTTGACGGGCCCGTCCGCTCCGTAAAGCAGTGAGCCCGTGCCGCCCCGCGGCACGGTGGCGCGCACGCGTACGTACAGCAGCCCGTCCTTGCCGCCGTGGAACTCACGCAGGTCGCACAGCCCCTCTGCTCCAATCGTCCCTGCCGGGCTGAACGTTACGTCCGGCGTTGGCAGCCCCGCCGGGAGGATGTAGCGCGGGGCGGGCTGAAGCTCGCTGCACTCGAACGAGAGCCGTGTCACGGCGGCCGGCACGAAGGGTCGCGGCGTGCAGGCCGCCGCTGATAGCTCGACGGTCGCACCGCGCAGGCCCGGCGAATGCGCGCTGAGCCCGATGGCTCCCGCCTGGCGGCCGGCCTGCACGATCGCCTGGCACAGGCCGTTGAAGGCCCGGCGCACCCTGCCCTTGTCTGACTCGTGACTGGACGGGTCTCCGTTGCCCACGCCGATAAGGCGGCCGCTGCCGCTCGCCTCGAACGCAATCTCGTTGTCGGCGTCAGGGACGATGCGGCCCTGGGCGTCAACGACCTCGACCCTGACCATGGCCACGTCTTCGCCGTCGGCGCGCAAGGTGGCGCGGTCTGGCACAAGGCGGATGGCTGTGGCCTGGCCCGTCGTTTCGATCCGCGCCTCGGCCGCCTTCTGCTCGCCCCGGCGCCCGACGGCCCACAGCACGCCTGGCTCGTACTTCACCTTCCACTCCAGGTGTCCGTCGCGCCTCATGTTCTGGCGGCCGAGGCTGCGGCCGTTCAGGAACAGCTCCACGGACTGGCAGTTGCTGTAGACCCACACGTCAATGTCCTGCCCCTGGCGGCCAGGCCAGTTCCAGTGCGGGAACACGTGCAGCACGGTCCGGTCGCTCCACCAGGACTGGTAGTAGTAGAAGCTGTCCTTCGGGAACCCGCACGTGTCCAGGATGCCGAAGTGCGAGCTGATGCAGGGCCAGTCGTAATAGGGGGTCGGCTCGCCGCGGTAGTCGAAGCCGGCCCAGACGAACGTGCCGGCGACGAAGGGACGCTGCTTACAGTGGGACCAGTTGTACTCGGCGAGGTTCCCCCAGCTCGGCGCATTCCGGTCGTAGGCGTCAACATAGCCACGCACGGGATCGTTGGCGTAAATGCCGCGCGTGCTCACGGCGCTGGCGGATTCGGTGAAGACGATCGGCTTGTCGGGGAACTCTTTGTGGAAGGCGTCCACGTCGCCGCAGCCGATGTAGTTGCATCCCTGCACGTCCACCACGTGGGAGGCTCCCCGGCCCCAGGCGCCGTTCATGGCGAGCGTGACCGGCCGGGAGGGGTCGAGCCTCTTGACGAGCCGCTTCATCGTGGAGACGGTCCGCTGGCCCATCTCCGTTCCCTGAAGCCTCACCTCCTCGTTGCCGAGCGACCAGAGGATGATGCATGGATGGTTGCGGTCTCGCCTGACGAGGGCCTCCAGTTGGCCGAGGACCTCGGGTGAGGTGCCCAGGATGCGGTTCTCGGCCATGACCAGCATTCCCAGGCGGTCGCAGGCGTCCAGGAGCTCCGCTGTAGGCGGGTTGTGGACGGAGCGGTAGGCGTTGCAGCCCATCTCTTTAAGCCGCTCGATGCGGTAGGCCTGGATGCGGTCCGGCAGCGCTGCCCCCACGCCGGCGTGGTCCTGGTGGCAGCCGACGCCTTTGAGCTTCACTGGCCGCCCGTTCAAAAAGAAGCCGTGGTCGGGGTGGAAGTGGATCTTGCGGATGCCAAAGGTAGTCTCGCATTCGTCCACGGCCTTCCCGTCGAGCATGATCGTGCTGAGGAGCGTGTACAGGTTGGGCGTCTCGAGCGACCATAGGGCAGGCTGCGGGACCTCCGCTACCTGCCTCACCTCTGCCTCATCGAGCGGCCTTACGGTGAGTTCGCTTTCCACGCGCGCGACCGTCTGACCCTGCCGGTCCCTGACCGTGGACCTGAGCTGGCAGTTGTGCTCGGAGTCGAAGTGGTTCTGAACCCATGTGCTGATGATGACCCTGGCGGGTGCCGATGGGCGCTCCGGCTCGACCTGGCAGACGATCAGCGTCCCGTGCGGCGCCACCCTCAGCCTGTGCGTTTTGAGCAGCCACACGTGGCGGTAGATGCCGCCGCCTTCGTAGAACCAGCCTTCGTACTCCGTGGCATCAACCCTCACGACGACGG
>CAYYNS010000179.1:0-4429 GCA_964473085.1 uncultured candidatus Brocadiaceae bacterium | reverse complement strand
GCAGGTCGCCAGAATCGTCGCCCACGGAGAGGAATATCAGACTGCGTGCCATGCCTCCCGCCTATGCAGATGCACCATCAGTATACCGCGCTGGCGAGGAGCAATTCAGCGCCCGTCCGCAGCGTGAGCGGCTCAGCCCAGCAGCGGGCTCGGATCGAAGCTGTCGAAGTCAAGCGTGACCTTGCGCGGCCGCACTGCCCACTCCACGCCGACCTCGCTGAGCAACCGCCCCTGGGCCGCTGCCCGCTCCATGGCCTCGATCAGCCCGTCTACCTCCGTGGCTACCTCCCCCCTCTCGTCTTCCTCCTGTGAGACGTAGCGTCGCACCCACCGCTGTGGCACGGGATGGACCTTGCCCGCAGACTTGAAGCATCCGTTGTTGTGCAGGACCACGTTGCGCGTCGCGCCGATCGGCGACAGGAGCCGCTCCTGCCCGGCGACGGCACGGACCAGGTTATGCAGCAGCGCAGTCGTGCTCCCGGGCACGGCCTCCCCGCTGGCGCGCCCTCCTGCGCCGTCAACCTCCCAGTGGCCCGACGTCCAGGCTGCCGCCCCCCGCTCCCCCACGATGTCAAGCCTCGGCGCATTGTGCCGCGGCGCACAGAGCGTCAGGTAGCTAAGCAGCACGACGCCTGCCTCCAGCCAGGCGCGCGCACACAGGATGTCTTCGCCTTCAATGGGGTGCGCGCGGTAGAACTCCGCCTCTACCGCCAGCGGGCGCAGCGTATCGTGCTCACGCGGGCAGACAAGGAACAGCGCCTGGTGGATGTAGTGGCACAGCGGATTGTTCGCCGGCCCGTCGAGCACCCAGTCGTTGCCGACGCGCAGCCTGCCCGCCCAGTTCGCTCGCGCGTAGTAGCCGTCCGTTCGCCGCCAGTAGCCGCGCACCAGAACCTCCCTCACCCCTCCGATCGCCCCCGCCGCAAGGCGCCGCTTGAGCTCTGCCGCAGTGGGGTCAGCGACGTTCTGAAAACCCACCTGGCACAACCGGCCGCGCCTGCCGGCGGCCTCGACCATCCGGTCCACGTCCTGCACGAGGGCCGCGGGGGGCTTCTCCAAGAACACGTGCAGGCCCCGCTCAAAGCAAGCGAGAGCCATAGGCGCGTGAAGGTGGATCGGCGTGGCGATGCACGCCATGTCTAGCGCCGGCTCGCGACGCAGCATGTCGCCATAGTCGTCATAGACGCGCACGCCGCGCGCCTTCAGCTCATCGAGGCTCTGGCGGCAGCGCTCAGGGAATGCCTCCGCAACCGCTTCCAGGACGATCAGCCCCTCCTTCTCAAGCGACTGAGCAGCGCTAAGGTGAACGGCACCGTAACCGCCGACGCCGATCAGGGCACAGCGCAAGACAGCCATATCTACTCCATGGGAAAGGGGCGCTCATCTCCGCGCGAACACACACGCTCGACGGGAACGCCGCCAGTGAACGCGGAAAAGAATGATGGTAGTCGAAGTTGCCGATCCCCGCAAGCTCGCAGGACGATGTCAGAGACGCCCCCGCGCAGCACGGCCAGCAGTCAGGCTTGCGCCCTGCCCGCCATCGCTGGTAACCTACAGCGCTGCCAGCAAAGACGTAAGCGAGGAGGCCAGGGTGAGGACCGACCAGGAGCTGATGTGTGCGGTGGCAGCGGGCGACATGGACGCCTTCGAGGAGCTGGTGCTGCGCTACCAGGATGGGGCCCTCCGCGTTGCCTTCCGGCTGCTGTGGAACGAGGAGGACGCCAGCGACGCGGCTCAGGAAGCCTTCCTGCGCATCCTGGAGTCCGCCCGGCGCTACCGCCCGGTCGCGTCCTTTCGCACCTACCTTTACCGCATCCTCACTCGCGTCTGCGTGGACCACCTGCGCCGCCGCACGCGCCGAGAGCACGTGGGGACCTGGGGGCTCGCCGATAGTGGAAGCGACGCCCCGCTCGAGGTGCTCGAAAGGCGCGAGCAGGCGGAGCGCGTCCAGGCTGCCATCGCTGCCCTCCCACTCCGCCAGCGCATTGCCCTGGTGCTCAAACACTATGAAGGCATGAGCTACGACGAGATCGCCAGGGCCATGGGCACTAGCCGCCGGGCTGTGGACTCCATGCTGTCCCGCGCCCGACAGGCCCTGAAAACCCGCCTGAGCGACCTAGTCTGAGGCGCCCACCTGTGCGTTGCCCGCCAGAGGTTGCCGCTAGCAAAATTGTGAAGCCCTGCCAGAAGATATATTCGTCCCGTGCGGCGGCTCACGTCCACCCTCGTACCTGCCTGTTGATCTCCCGGCAGCGCCGCTTCAGACGGTTTGTCTCCGAGTCACCCAGCATCATGAGCGTGAACGCCGTCTTGTTGTGGAGCAGCGGCTCGTCCATGTCCACCCGCCTGCGGCACGCCTCACCGTCCGGAGTGCCAGGGATCGGGGAAAAATCGGCCAGCATCGCCCGGATGCCGAGCCGCCCCGCCAACTCCAGCGACTCCTCCACGTCATGCGCATCGCCCCGCGGATGCCCGACGACGACGTAGGCTGTCATGTTTCGGCAAGGCACCCCGGCCGCCATAAGGTGGCCTACAGCCTGCCGGAACTGCTCCACCGAAACCTTGCTCCCGCTTTCCGCCTGCCACCTGGCAGAGCAGCTCTCCAGGCCAAGGTAGAACGTCGTCACACCTGCGCGCAGCATCAACCGTGCCAACTCGCCCGATATAAAGCGGACGTGCAGGGCGTTAGGTGTGTGGAGCCGAACCCTAGGCCCCCTCGCTAGAACTGCTTCTATGAAAGGCACTATCCCCATTGCAGGCTGATAGAGCAGAGCGTCGTCATAGAAGGCAGCATCACGTACGCCGCGGCTCACGAAATAGTCCAGTTCCTCAAGCACCCTCTCAAGCGGTTCGACGCTGAACCCAGTGTACATCTTGGGGACCGAACAGTAGGTGCAGCGCAGCGGACAGCCGGAGGTAAGCCTCAGCACACCGGTCCTGAGGGCAGGGTACGCCTCCCACAGCGCCGGCCCGTCAGCCTTCGGGGATAGGCCCAGAAGCCGCCATAGAGGACCGAGCTGCGATCCCTCCACCACGAGGTCTGCACCGAGCGAGCGCGCATGAGCCGGGCAAAGCGTCGCATAGACCCCGCCTAGCACGGTCCTGGTGCGCGGCGACAGCGCCCGCAGATACTCCAGCACCTCGATCACGCCCTGATACCAGTAGGTCATGCCCGTCTGGATAAGCGCGAAATCGAACGGGCCACTTTGCGTGAGGAAGTCCCGAAACGCCGCACGCGGAAGGCCGAAGCGCCAGTAGCGGCGTCGCACACTGGCGAACGCCGCGGGCTTGGCCGCGACCTCAGCGGGGAACCGGCCGCGCCCCCACTCGTCCCTGTCCCTGTGGGCATCCTCAGGCACGAGCGCATGACACCGGTCCAGGAAGTCAAACAGGCGCAGCTCGGCCATCCCGCGCATCATCCCGCCCACTCTCAGTAACCCATAGGGCTTCAGCCAGAAGTCATAGGCGGCAAAGTCGTAGACCGGCGGGTTAACAAGGAGAATGCGCAGTGCCATGCCTACCCCCGCGCCTGGATCACGCCTTCTTAATCCCGCGACAGCACGAGCCTTCCCGCCTTGATGCTCTGCTTGCCGATCTCAACAACCTGCTCGCGGGTCACGCCCTTGTCGCCCCATAGCGCTATGTCGTACTGAACGCTAGCCTTGAAGCCTTTCTTAGGCGGAGCAGGGTTGCCGTCCTCAGCTATGAACTTGGCTTCCATGTGACAGTCTGTGTAGTTGCCGCATATTACGTAGTGTGCAGGCAGCAGAGGCTCGAAGTTCTTAGTAAGCATAAGCATGTTGCCGCGGTCGGAGCGGTGGAGGGCGAAGACGCCGCCGGCAGGCCCTGCCCATGCCCGCGCAGCGCAAAGCACAATTAAGCCCCACAGACAGACGAGCGTTGCCTGATTTACCGGTTCCTCCTTCTGAGCCAGGATTGAGGCGCAAGGACGCATCATATTGCATTTGAGCCGCGGCGGCAAGGCTGCGCCCGCCGGGACCAGCCCTCAAGGAAGCACGATTGTCGCGAAGGATTTTCAGTGGGTGTGCGTTTGTAAGGATGGAGGTGCAAGATGAAGTGCAAAGCAGCGCAGAGGATTTTGGGCGCTTACCTGGACGGCGAGCTTTCGGCCGAGGCGCATGCTTGCATGGCCGAGCACCTGGGGGTCTGTGCACGGTGCACGCAGGAGCTGGAGCGCCAGCAGGCGCTGGGCACATTGCTTGAGGTCCTCCCTGCCGCAGGGGCGTCGGAAGGCTTCGCGCAGTCCGTGCGGCGTGAAGCGGAGCATCGGCGCGCTGAGGAGCGCCCCGTCATCGCGCTGCCGTGGGCGCCCGTTCCCGTACTGGTCCGCGTGGCTGTGATGGTTGCGGTGGTCGCAGGCGTCGCCCTGGGCGGCCTGATGAGCGCCTCGGCGGCGAGCGTGCGCAAT
>CAYYNS010000178.1:0-4552 GCA_964473085.1 uncultured candidatus Brocadiaceae bacterium | reverse complement strand
GGACTTCAGCAACTACGAGGTGCACGTGCGCCGCCCGGGGGATAACGCGGCGCTCTGGGTGATGCGCTCAATCCCCGCCGATCAGACCCAGGTGACGATCGGCGAGACAAGGCAGGAACAGGCCGCGCTGGCAGGCTATGGCTCCATCCGCCTCGAGGTCTACGCACTGGACATCTACGGCAACTACGGGGTGGCGCGCAGGGGCGTTCGCCTGCCTGCTGCCGCCGGGGCCGACTGAGCCTGCTCCAGTTCCGGTTCTCATCGCGCTTCTACCGCACTGCTGCCTGTCACGCTGAATTCGCCTTCTCCCTCTGCGTCATGCTGAGTTCGCCGTACGGCGAACGAAGCATCTCGGCCCAACGAACTGATTGACGCCGACCCGCCCGCGAAAGCATTGCTCTCACTAGCGGGTCGAGACCCTTCGCCCGCCCCGAGGCGGGCTCAGGGTGACAACAGGAATCTGGCACGGACGCCCGCGGCTGGAACAGCGGCAAGCACCCAGTCCGCCGTACGGCGGATCGGCACCCAAGCCGATACATCAACAGTCGGGGGCGGGTGCGCCACAAGCGGTCAGGTTTTCTTGGGGGCGGGCAGGGTTGCCTGGCTTTCAGCCGCCTCGGGGCTTATCTGGGTGTAGCAAATGCGGATGCTGTCCCGGAACCGCGGCTGGACGGTGAAGGCGCGCACGAAGGCCCCCGCAAGGCTCGGGTCGAACTGCGTGCCGCTGGTGCGCCTGAACTCAGCCACGATCTGAGACTCCTCCATGGGCGGCTTGTAGGCCCTGCCGCCGAACATGGAGTCGAAGGCATCGGCTACGGCCAGGATGCGTGCCAGCAGCGGTATCGCCTCGCCGGCCAGGCCGTCTGGATAGCCCGTGCCGTCCCATCTTTCGTGGTGGTGCCGCACGGCAGCCGCGATGACCCCGGCGCCTTCAATGCTCGCAATGATGCGGGCGCTGTAAGTGGGGTGGAGCTTGAAGCTCTCGTATTCCGAGTCGGTGAGCTTGGAGGGTTTCTTTAGCAGGTCGGCGGGCGTTCCGACCTTCCCCACGTCGTGCAGGAGGCCGGCAAGGCGCAGGTCCCGCAGGTCGGAGGGCTCCAGGCCGACCAGCTCGCCAAGACGCATGGCCACCTCCGTGACGCGCTCGCTGTGGGTGCGCGTATATTGGTCTTTGATCTCGATGATGCCCACCAGGGAGCGAATGGCGTCGCTGAAGAGCGTTTCGACCCGCCGGGCGAGCTGGGCGCGGCGCACCGCAATCCCCGCCTCGTTGGCGATGGCGCTCATGACCCTGAGGTCGCGCTTCGTGAACTTCTTCTCCCCGCCCGCCAGTTTGTCAACGTAGATGACGCCGACCGTGCCCTCCTCGCACTGCATGGGGACACACATGAGGCTCTGGATTTGCTGGGCCATTATGCTCCGGCTCGGGTCAGTCTCCTGGGCGAAGGGGTCGGCCCGCAGGATCGAGTAGCCGGTCTTGTAGCACTCGCGGACCATCGAACGGCTGAAGGTGTTGCGCAGCCACTCGGGGATGTTAGACCCTTGCCGGATGACCTGGGGGGTGAGCGGCCCGCCGAGCTCCCTGCCGCTGAACAGGTAGCCGCGGTCCGCCCCCGTGACCTCCATGACGTGATCCATGATGCGGGCGAACAGGTTGCCGAGCGACTCCTCGCGGTTGACCACATCAATGATGCGGCACACAGCCACCAGGTCACGCTCCAACTCGCCGACCGCGCGCTGACCACCCTCCTCGCCGGAGACCAGGCCCAGGTGCGTGGCCGCGCGGTCCGCCACACGCTCCCTGACCTCCGTGGAGAACTTGTCGGTGGGCACGTCGCGCAAGACGGGGCCCGCCTCCTTGTCCCCCTCCACGTCCATCTCGAAGCACATTTCCTGTCGCCCGACGACGATCTGGTCCCCGTGGAAAAGCGGCGTGGAGGTCACCTTCTCGCCGTTGACCCATGTGCCGTTCTTGCTCTCGAGGTCCTCGATGACGTAGTAGCCGCCCTCGAAGTAGATGCGGCAATGCTTGCGCGATACCAGGTCGTCCTCCACCTGGAGTTCGGCGCCGGGAACGCGCCCGATCAGACACTCCTGCTTGGCGGACAGCGGCACTTCCTTGCCCGCCAGCAGTCCTTTTTGCCCGACCAGTTTTGCGCCCATTCCAGGCCCTCACCAGCGCTGACTGTTTCAGGGGTAAGCCCTGGAACGCCTTCAGGCCCCTCATGTTGCGCGCAGCGGGACAACCTTCATTATACTGCCGCGCTCAAGGGGAAATCAAAGCCGTGCACAGGCGCATGAAGGGCATTTGTGGCAGGCATTACGGGGGTGTCTTCGCCAGGGCCGTCACCCCGTCATGTACTTCGTCTGAGCCCTGGGGGCGGAGAGGCGAGAGCAGACGCGGTTGCGGCCGGCCCTCTTCGCCTCGTAGAGCATCTGGTCTGCAGCCGCCACCAGGCCATCCAGTGTGTCAGCATCGTAGGGGAACACGGCGACGCCTGCGCTCACCGTGACGCGCCCGCCTGGCTGCGCCTCACGGCCCTCGAAGGCGAACTCGGAGACGGCGACCCGCAGCCGGTCAATGAAATGCACGCCGCCGGCGCGCCGGCGCTCGACGCCCTTGCCGGTCTCCGGCAGGATGATGGCGAACTCCTCACCACCATAGCGACAGACGATGTCGGTGGAACGCACGTTGCCCAGAAGCACGCGCGCGAAGTCCTCCAGGAGCCTGTCGCCAGCCTGGTGGCCGTGGGTGTCGTTGTAGAGCTTGAAGTGATCAATGTCGAGCATGGCAAGGCCGAGCTGCTCGCCCGTGCGCTCGGCGCGCCTGATCTCACGCGTAAGGGCGTCCGTGAAGTAGCGCCTGTTGTAGAGCGAGGTCAGTTCGTCCACGAGGCTGAGGCGGCGCGCCTGCTGGAGGCGCTCGCAGTAACGGATCCAGGCCGCTGTCTGCTCGGCCAGCACAGACAAGCACTCAAGGTCAGGCCGCGCCAGTGAGAAGTCGGACCCGCCGTTGGTCATGTTCACCACACCCACCACTTCGCCGCCGAGTTTCAAGGGCAGCGACAGGAAGGCATCGGTGGTATAGGATCGGGCATTTTGCATCTGCCCGGCGGGGGGGAGCCCGCGCGTCCTGAGCAGCGAGCGCCCGTGCTGGGCGACCCAGCCCGCCACGCGCTCGCCGAGCTTCAGGCGGGTGCTGGCGATGACCTCCGCCGTGAGGCCCTGGGCCTCGACGATGCGCAGCTCGCCGTCGCGGCCCTTCTTGTCCAGGAGCATCAGGGACAGTCTGCTGGCGCCGGTGGCGTTCCCGAACAGCCGCAGCGCGGTCCGGAAGAGCGCCTGTAGGTCGAAGGCCGCCTCGCTCAGCTCGCCGAGGCTGCGTTCGAGCGCGGCGAGCCGTCCGTCCTGCTCCTGCACCTTCTGGCGCAGTTGCTCGTTGTCGGCCTCGGCCTTTGCCAGCAGGCGCCTGTAGCGCTGGCATTCGCAGGCCCTCGCCAGCGTGCGGGTGATCTGCTTCGGGTCACAGGGCAGCAGGAGGCACTCGTCGGCGTCCTCCGCCCACGCGGCCGAGCTCACGAGCGCCAGCGTTGTGAGGTGGGGGTAGAGCCGCTTGATCTCGCCGAGGGCGCCGGAGCCGCGAGGCAGGCCCGCTTCGTGGGCCAACAGGGCCGCAAACGGCCGGCCCATCAGCGGCAGGACGGCCTCAAGGACGCTCGGGCGCCGCTCGACCGTCCACCCCTCCCCGCTGAGCGCAGGCTCCAGAGGAGCCGTAGCGCTTTCGGGGCCGACTACCAGGACGTTTCTGTGCTCAGCCTGCTCGTTGTCGTTCATCTTGTTGCCGCTCAGCGAGCCGCAGCGGGATGATGCGCTCGCAGAAAAGGTCGGCCGCGTTGGGGTCGAACTGGATGTTACGCAGAGAGGCGATCTCGCGGCAGGCATCCACCGCTTGCTTGGCCGGCCGGTATGGGCGCGGGCTTGTCATCGCGTCGAAGGCGTCCGCCACGGCTATGATTTTGGCAGGCAGGTTCGTCTCGTCACCGCCCAGTCCGTCGGGGTAGCCTGTGCGGTCCGGCCGCTCGTGGTGGTGCCGGATGACGGGCCGCACCTCGTCAAGGAACCGCAGGGGCTGGATGATCTGCTCGCCGAGGACAGGATGCTGTTTGACCGCCTCGTATTCGTCCCGGGTGAGCGGGGCGGGCTTGGTCAGGATGCGGTCGCTTATGCCCATCTTGCCAAGGTCGTGGAGCTGGCCGGCCCGCTCTATCACCAGCATCTCGTGCTCCGGCACGTTCATGCCCCTGGCGATCGCCAGCGCGTGCTGCGTGACCCTCTGCGCGTGGCCGCGCAGGTAGGGATCCTTGGCCTCCAGCCCCGCCACGAGCGCGCGCACGGTGGACAGCGTGCTCTCCTCAAGCTGCTTGTAGAGGCGCGCGTTTTCGATTGCGGGAGCCATTTGGCTGGCGATCGTGCTCAGCAGGCGCATGTCGGAGTCCGCGAAGGGCCGCCCCGAATGCTTATCGGTGACGCAGATGACGCCGAGGTTCAGTTT
>CAYYNS010000177.1:0-4595 GCA_964473085.1 uncultured candidatus Brocadiaceae bacterium | reverse complement strand
TAGGCGCACTCCTTCATCGCCCGCAGGGATCCCATCTGGTCCACTTCGCCATCGCCCACAAGCGCCGGGGCACGATACTTCCCGTCCAGGCAGCGCCTGGCACCCGGATAACCCTCCGGGCACACCACAAAGTCCTTGAAGTGAGCGTGAACAATGTAGCCTGCGCTCCTGATGAAACCCTCGCAGGTCCCCTCCCCTCCGGTCGTCACGTTG
The DNA here is from genome assembly GCA_964473085.1 of uncultured candidatus Brocadiaceae bacterium. Classification (GTDB taxonomy): domain Bacteria; phylum Planctomycetota; class Brocadiia; order SM23-32; family SM23-32; genus CAYYNS01. Next base: position 4,382 of record CAYYNS010000177.1, on the reverse strand, counting down.
CCGTTGTCATAGGTCACGCGAAGCTGCGGGATCTCGGCTACGGCGCGGTTCACATCCTCAGAAACGACGAAGGGACTCAAGTGCGACGGAAAGTGCTCAACGGTCACGGTGACGCCGGCCTCGTCTGCAAATTCAACCACCTCGGCCAGCCCCGCGACGACGTGCTGGAAGCTTTCTTCGCGAGTGAACTCCGTCTTGCCTGGCACAGGCAGCATGACCTTGTCCGCGCCCAACACTACCGCCGTCTCGATCCCCCGCATGAACGCGTCCCGTCCCGACGCCCGCTCGGCCGGCGTGGGAAAGTTGAGGTCGCAAAAGAACGTGTGGCAGATGTTCTTGAGCCCATGATCGTCGGTGACCTTACGGATTTCGCGCGGGTCATACCCGTAAGTCGTCACCCAGTCCACTGCGTCCAGCCCCAGCTCACGCGTGAACTGGCAGAGGCCCTTGACGTCAAAGGGCCTGCCCGGCTTCAGACCGCGGGCCATCGTGTAGGTCATCATGGAGATCTTCACCCTTCGGCCCCTTCCCCGATGAGCCGGATGGCGCAGTCAGCCAGAATGTCTCCCGCCTCGGGTGCGAGGCGGCTCCCGATACTGAAGGTGGCCTCGTAGCCTCCCCTGAGGAAGGCCTCGCGGTGCGGAACATATCCTACCATACCGTTCGCGCAGCAAACCACAACGACACGGCGCGGGTAAGACTGCTCCTTGATCCTGAGGCTATGCCGGACGAAGTACTCGGCAGGAATGGCAGCGCATGGCCACCAGCCACGCCCCGCCTATCCAGCCCTGGGGCTGGTCAGGCCAGCGCAGTTCGTGCCTGTTGCCGGCCGTGCCGCTTACGATCAGCTCAAAGACGTTCGGGCCCTCCTTCAGGCCGGAAAGCGGCCAGCGCCACGGGGCCCACGCGCGCACGCCCATGCTCGCGCCGTTGACGCGCAGTTGTGCACTGTCCACAATCCTCTCAACCTGGAGCGTCCAGGAGCTCTCCAGGTCGGCCGGGCTGAAGCTCTCCGTCCAGCGATAGCGGCCCTCGCCCATGTAGTGCGGGAGTCCGGCCGCCTGCCACCCTTTCTCGGAAATGCGGCCACTGGGCGGCGAGACGACCGCGCGTCCATGACGCACTGTAACGTCGAATTCGCCCTCCAGGTAGATCTGGCTCAGCAGCCCGTCCATCGCGCCCTGAGGACTGAACACGAGTTCGAGCCGGTTGAGCCCTTCTCTCAGGTGAGAAGCCCGCAGGCGGAGCGGGCGTGTCCCGTCCAGCGGAAACACGAGCCGTGCGCGGAGCCTCTTGCCGTTCAGCAGGACCTCGAACCGGCCGCGCGCACAGCGTGGGTCGAACACCAGGCTCGGCTGGCGGACCCTGCCGCGCAGCTTGAAGCCGAACGCGTATCTCAGCTTGCCCTCGGGGACGGAGCTTTCCAGAGGAAGCTCGCCCAGGTACGTTGGCCATGTGCGGCGCGCCGAGTAGTCGTTGAAGACCTGCCAGTAGGGACGCGGGTAATCGAGCTTCACCGGCCCCTGGCCGCGGCGCAGGGCCCTGCAACTGTATAGCCGTAGGATGTTCGGGCGCAGCCGCTCGAAGGTGCGCCCAGCCCCTGTCGGGCGGCGCACAGGGCTTTGTGCGCGCCGCACCGCTTGCGGCGCCGGGCCCAGCCTGAACAGGCCGCAGCCCCGCCCGGGAACACGCCACGCGGTGCACGCTACGCGGGCGACGGCTTCACCATCTGCGTTGACGGGCAACCACGCGCCGCCGGCGCCCACCATGCCGAGCCGCAACGCGAGGCTTTCATCGCAGACATTCACCGCCAACAGGTAGCGCTGACCGTCCCTTGCACGCAGGCGCCGCACGTAGCATTCCTCACTGTTGCGGCCACTGATGGCCGCTGCTGGCGTGAGCCGTGCGCGACACCAGGAAACTGACGGATACGGCTGACGGAGCGTCTCACCGGGGCGTGCTGCGCAGTCGCGCAGGCGCCCTGCGCGGCTGATGAGCTTCCCCGGCCCTGTGCCGAACCAGAAGACCGACACGCCAGCGTCGGCCGCCGACTGAAGGACACCCAGCGCCCCTTGGCCGACCACGTCAATCGCCGGGACGAGCACTGTGCGGTAGGCGCGCTCGCCCACACGGAGCTGGTCCGCCTCTACACTTCCCTCGCTCACGTCCTCCTCGCTCACCATGTGCACGGCGACGTGTGCGCGCAGGCAGGCCAGTACCGTCTGCCAGAGCGAGCGCCGGAGGCGCCCCAGGCGCGGGCTGTTCATGTCACCTCCCCACGTCCAGAATGAGACGAGGCTGCTGAGCACGGCGACGTCCGCATCATCGCAAGCGCCGTCCAGGATCCCTTCCACCGCCTTCAGCCAATCGTTGACCGCGCAGATGCCCCGGAAGATCGAGGAGTGGGGACCGTAATCGGGCGGCGCCTCGTAGTTCTGCACCCCCTCGCTCGACATGAAGAAGCCGTGCACGAAGAAGCGATCCACTCCGAGCACCTTCTGCCATGCGAAGAGCTGTCGGCACCTGTCCGAGGTCACGGACCACCCACAGAGGGCAAGCGTCTCGCTCATCGCGTAGGGCCGGCCGTGCTGGCTTTTGAGTGAGCCCACGCGCAGGCTCCCCAGATTGAGCGCGGGCGCGCGCCAGTCGCCTGTAAAGGGCACAATAATGTCCGTGCCGGGAAGGCTGAGCTCTTTCATGATCGGCATGACCGACCCTACGCAGACCGCCTCCTGTATGGGATCATCCTCAGGCGAGATGTGGCCCACCAGGTAGAGGCCGTGCTCGTCGCACCAGCGACGGTAAGGGCGCATGAAAGCGTCCAGGAAGCGCGTTGCCACCCACCGCCTGTAGTCAAGCCGCGCCTGAATGTAGTCGTCGCTCAGCGCGTTGCCGAAAAGCTGGTAGAGCCGCTCGCGCAGCGAATAGCCGAAGGTGCGCTCGAAGTCCTCGAACAAGTCCTTTGTGATCGGCATGCCGCCGTGCGCCTTCGCCTCGTCCGTGAAAATGCCCGGAATGGTCAGGCCGAACTGTTCCCCCACGCACGCGTGGTATCGGTCAAGCGTGAGTTTCCTAAACAGCCCGAACGACTCCGGATTCAAAAGGTCCGGCAGGCTCCCCCAGGAGCCTTCCTCGCTCGCCAGCTCAGCCGAGATAGCTATCAGCCTGTACCCGATCGGCACGTGGGGAACGCGCAGGGTGTAGAAAGGCCTGACCGCATCGCCGCGCGGACAGGGAAAGACCGGCGTGTCCGGATAGTAGTAGCGGCTGTCCCAGTCGCCCATGAACCAGTCGCTGCGGACCATGCCGACCCGAGCGGTCATGTCCACGGCCGGCAGCGACTCGGCCACAGGCACAAGCCCAGCCCAGAGCACCTTGCTTTCGCTGATCCGCCAGAGTTGTCCCGCTCTGAGGTCGTGCGGTTTTTCGTGAAGCGCCATGTAGCGGGCGCGCAGCTCTGCACGCTCGGCCGTCACCAGCCCGCCTGCCACCCCGCTTGGATATGGGTCCTCGTCGTAGAGCCACATGTCAATCCCCAGGCGCCGTCCCTCTTCCACGAGCGCGCGGATCATATCGAACCACTCGTCAGAGCCATATGGGATCAAGTTTCCTGAGCGGGGATGCATGCACAGCCCCTCAATGCCTCCCCCGCGACAGGCGCGCATGAACTCGACCTTCTCGCGGACGGTGGAGGCGTCGTTGAGCATCCAGAGCGCGATCAACCCCGGCCGGATCGTCCTGACGGGCAGCATAAGACCCTCCCACTGGCGTGAGGCGGCCCTTCGCCGTCTCAGATGGACGCTGCGCGGAGCCTCTGACCTGCGCCTAAATAGTAGGCCCCTCCGAGCTCCATTGACCAAGCCGCCGGCGAGGGCCGTATTTTGCGAATCGAGACTACGATATAGTGCCGCAAGCGCGACCTGTCAAATCTGCCCAGGTCACGTCTTGACCCCCGGCGGGAGCTGCCAGCCGACCCGGGCAAGGTGCCTCAGGCCGAGGTCACACTGTCGCTCGATCTCGTCGAGCGTCACGTCGCGGTACTCGAACTCAGCCGTGACCTCTGCGCGATATCCAGCCCCGTCAAGCGCCTGGGCGAACCTGCGGAAGTCCACCGTGCCTGCCCCGGGGGTCAGCTCGAGCTCCTGCTTGCGGTCCGCCGTGTCCGGCCCCCTTGAGTCCCGCAGGTGGACGTGCCATAGCCTGTCGCCAAGCCTGCCGAAGAACTGGTCGGGGTCGTAGCCGATGATGCCCCAGTGGCTGGAGTCCACGAGCGCCCCGACGTTGGGGCTGGATAGGCGCTCGAAGATCCAGAACACGGCGCGCGGGCTCCAGTGGATCGTGTAGAGGTGCGGCACCTCCAGGAGCATGCGCACGCCGTGGCG
>CAYYNS010000176.1:0-4601 GCA_964473085.1 uncultured candidatus Brocadiaceae bacterium | reverse complement strand
TGGCGTATGTCAGGAACACGATCGTCTCCACGTTTCGCTCCCGCAGGACATCCAGGACGGGCCGGTACGACCGCAGCACCAGGTCCTCGTAGAGCCGGGGCGACAGGAGGGGGCCCTCGTTGCCCCCGATGGGTTCTGAGAAGGAGGCGAAGTCCACCTGCACCTCGTCCAGTATGCTTTGCGCCATCCGGGCCGCGAACTCGCCTCTGATCTGCATCATCTCCCGCACGAGCCCGGGAGCATCGGCCACCTGATAGACGACCTCCTGGAAGCGCTTCCAGTCCCCGACGCCCATCGAGAGGAAGAATCCCGAATGGATGGGCAGCTCCAGCACGTGCTCCCGTGCCTGCCATGCACAGACAGCCTCCGCCCACTCCTGCGGCAGCCTGCCCGGGTCGGCGGGGTCCAGACGCCGTCGCAGCTCGCCCAGGTCGCGGCGTGAGGTTGGCCACCTGTCGAGCGATGGCCGAAGCCCCAGGTCAACGGCGATCCGCTCGCGCCGGTCGTAATGAAACACCTGCGCGATCTCGGTGCCCGGCGGCAGGCCTTCCTGCTTCCAGCGTTCAAGCACTCCCTCTCTGAAGCCCTCCTCAAAGCACGGGACGCGGTCCGGCTTGCCGTAGCGCATCGTCTCCAGGAACCGCTGCCGACTGGTCATGGCCGGTATCCCCTCCCTGCCCGGCGGATACGGTAACCCCCCCGCTGCCACCATCAACTACGCTCCGCCATTGACACACCCCGGCGTGAGCGCCAGAATGCACGGGCACCTGCTGCGCCGCTGTGCAAGGACAGACCATCATGAACAGCAAGAAGCTTTCGAGCTGGATAGTCCAGTTTCCGATCTCGCTCGCCGTGGAAGGACCCGATTGCTACGGGCGCATGGCCCAGGCCGGCCTGGACAGCGTGATCTTCTGCTGCACGATCTACACGCCGTACCGGCTGGTGCTGCCGCGCTACCCGACGAAAGGCATCTACAGCCTTGAGGAAGGCCGCTACTACTACAACGCCGATCCCGGGCGCTACAGGGACCTGCCTGTAAGCCCGGAACCGTCGCACGACTTCGGGGGCCGCGACCTCGTTGAGGTAGCGACGCGGGAGGCTCAAAAGGCCGGCCTGCGAAGCGCGGCGTGGCTGACCGTGTTTGCCAGCGGCCGCATCGCCAAGGAGCACCCCGAGCTGGCGGTGCAGAACCTCTACGACTCCGCAGACCGGCTCTTCCTGTGCTTCAACAACCCTGCGGTCCGGGAGTACTCGCTGCGCATCTGCGAAGAGCTTCTCGAGCGCTACGCGTTCAACGAGGTCATGCTCGACAAGATTCCGCAGACCTGCCTTGAGCTCAACGCATTCGCGGGGCGCATAGACCCGGTGCTTCGGGTCGTCGGCTCCTTCTGTTTCTGCCCCCACTGCGTCCGGGCAGCCAGGTCCGCCGGGCTGGCGCTGGAAGATTGCAAAGAGCAGGCCCGTGCCCTTGCGGCACAGTCGCTCGCCATCCCGCCGCACGTGATCAATGCGCTGGAGGATGACCTCAGGGGCGACACGGAGGCGCCCCTTTTGCTCCTTGACAATCCGTGGATCGCTGATGTGCTGCGGTGGCGGATGGCGTGCGTGCAGGAGTTCCTCGGGCAGGTCCGGGAGCGCATGGACGCCAGGCGCAAGGGCGTAGTACTCTCCATGGCGTTCGTGCCGCCGGTGAAGGTCGGCCACGACGCCTCCAGCCCCCGCTCCTGGCTTGCCGCGCAGAGCTACGCGGCCTACCGGAACGCAGCGGCCGACCTCATTCACTGCGTCGTGCACTGGGAGGAGCCGGTGGTCGAATACGATACCCGGCGCGCAGTGAACGCCGTCGCAGGCGGCAGGCTGAAGCTCGCGACCCACATCCGCGCATATGGCCGCACCGATCCCACACAAATTCCAGGTCTTGTTGAGGCGGCCCGCCGCGGCGGGGCCTGCGGCGTCGGCTACTTCTGCTACGACCTCATGACTGACGAGATGCTTCAGGCGGTCGCCCGCGTCCAACAGGGGCACCGGGCATGATCCAGGCGGGCTACGCAGCGGTCTCCATAACGCCCCATACAGGGGCAATGCTTGACGGGTTCATCGCCCGACTTGGCTCCAGTGCGGGAGTGGACCTCCCGCTGATGGCGCGGGCCTTGTGGCTCGAAAGCGCGCAGGCCCGAGCCTTGATCGTCGGGCTCGATCTGCTGGGGCTGAGCCAGGAAACCGCCGACCGCATCGTCGGGCAGCTCGCCACGGATCTGACGTTGCCCCCTGGGCAGGTGATCCTGTCATGCTCGCACACGCACTCGGGCCCCATGACGGTGCGCCTGCGCGGCCTGGGAGAAGCCGACGAGGCCTACCTGGCAAGACTCGAACAGGACGTCCGCCGCGCCAGCGCCGAAGCTGAATCGGTCAAGCGGCCAGTCTGGCTTGCATGGGCCACGGCACCCATATCAGTCGGCATCAACAGGCGGGCTTTTGTGGCCGGGCGCGGCATCGTGCTGGGCCAGAATCCCGATGGCCCTGCGGACACGATGGTCCGGCTGGCGCGCCTGGAAGGCGGGAGCATGTGTGCCGACCTCTTCGTCCACGCCGTGCACCCCTATTGCCTGGGAGCCGACTCGAACCTGATCAGCCCGGACCTCTTTGGCCACGCTGCCCACCACCTGCGAGGAAAGGGCCACGCTCCCCTTTATCTGAACGGCTGCGCGGGCGACATCGCGCCGAAGCAAGGTTTCTGCGGCCCCGATGCCGCGCGGGAAGAAGGTGCGCGCCTGGCCGAGGCAGTCCTGGCGGCACATGAGACTGCCCGGCCGGACGAGGCACCCGACCTGCGCGTCGCATCCGCGACCGTCGCTCTCCCCTACGACACGATGCCAGCACTTGAGGTGCTGGAGCACGAACTGGACAGGGCCGACCGGACTGTCCGCGATGAAGAGCGCTGCGACCCACGAATCGTTGAGCGGCTGAGGAATGCCGGGCGGCAATGGCTGTCCGAACTGCGGGGCGCCTTCGCCTCGGGCAGTCTTCCGCCGGTTCTTGGCCGCGTCTCGGTGGTTGCTCTGGGCAGGGGCGCGCTCGTCGTCTTACCTGGAGAGAACTTCTTCGCGACCGGGCAGCGCATCGCTGCCCGCCTGGGCGCTGATCCGACCTGTGTAGCGGCATACGGCCACGGCTACATCGGCTATGTGCCGACGCCGGTCGCCTACGCACAAGGTGGCTACGAGGTTGACGACGCCCACCGCTACGTCGGCTGGTGGCGCCTCAGCCCACAAGCGTCGGCCATCCTTGAAGAGACGGCCATTCGGCTCTGGCAACAGACAGGAGGTAAATTGCCGTGAGCAAACTTGCACTGCTGGGCGGCCCGAAGGCAGTGCGCCGCCCGCTGCCTGCCTGGCCCGTCTGGGACCAATCAGACAGGGAAGCACTACTGCGCGTCCTGGAAAGCGGCAAGTGGTGGATTTACGCCTACGGCGAAGCCGAACTCGGCAGCGAGCGCGGTGGCAAGTCCGAACGCAGCCAGGTGGCACAGTTCGAGGAAGAGTTCGCAGCCTACCATCACGTCAAGCATGGGATCGCCGTCTCCAGCGGCTCGATGGCACTGGACATCTGCATGAGGGCCATAGAGCTTGGCCCTGGCGACGAGGTGATAACCACGCCTTACACGTTCTTTGCCACATCGGCCTGCATCCTGAACGCGGGCGCGCTGCCCATATACGTGGACATTGACCCGGAGACCTACAACATTGATCCCGCCAGGATCGAGGCAGCGGTCAGCGCACGCACGAAGGCAATCCTGCCTGTGCACTTCTCGGGCGAGCTGTGCGACATCGAGGCAGTCTGCGCCGTGGCAAGGCGACACGGGCTCAAGGTAATTGAAGATGCCGCTCAGTCACACGGGGGCTGCCTCGAAGGCGAGCGCTATGCAGGTTCGTTCGGTGAGGCGGGGATCTTCAGCTTCCAGCAGTCCAAATGCCTCACTTGCGGCGAGGGGGGCCTGATCCTGACGAACTCTGACGAGTTCGCGGAGCGCGCCTGGAGCCTGCGCCATTATGGCCGAACCAGACAGGGCCTCTGGTACGAGCATCACCGGCTCGGCTGGAACGGGCGCATGACGGAGTTCGGCGGCGCGCTGCTACGCACGCAGCTACGAAAGCTCCCTGCACAGAATGCCCGCCGCATGGAAAACGTTGGCTACTTCTACGAGCGCTTGCGCGAGGTCGAGGGCCTGCGCCCGGCCAAGCTGCACCCCAGGGCCACGCAGCGAAGCCACTACCTGGTAATGCTGCGCTACCAGGAGGCCGCCTGGGAAGGCCTGCCGCGGGCGCGGTTCCTGGAAGCCCTGAACGCGGAAGGCGTGCCCGCCTCGCCCGGCTATTCTTTCCCCAACTTCGAGAATCCCGTCCTCGACCGGCTCCCCCTGACTGCGAAGCTGGACTACGGCCGCTTTGCCAGGACGTGCCCAAACGCCGTGCGCGCGTGCCGTAGCGAAGCTGTCTGGCTAATGCACCAACTGTTCCTGGGCGACAGGCGCGACGTGGACACGGTCGTGGAGGCGATCCTGAAGGTAAAAGAGCACTGCCGCGACCTTACGTAACCGACCC
>CAYYNS010000175.1:0-4664 GCA_964473085.1 uncultured candidatus Brocadiaceae bacterium | reverse complement strand
ATGTCAATCGGCGTGCCTTTCCCGCAGGGCGAGCTGGGGCCTGCTGAGGACCTCCACCTGCTGGACTCTAAGGGCAGCCCTGTGCGATGTCAGGCTCACGCCCTCGTCCCCTGGCCGGATGGGACGGTGAAATGGAAGCTGATAACTTTCCAGGCGAATCTCGGCCCAAACGAGCAGACTACCTATACTCTTCGCAAGGGGCCGGGCCTCAAGGTTCCAGGCGGCCTGGAGGTCTTTCAGGACGCCGATGGCATCGAGGTGAACACCGGCCCACTACAGGCGAGGATACCGATTAGGCGCTTCGCGCTTTTTGAGCGGGTGACAGTCAATGGCCGGACCATTATTGCCCCGCAATGCGCAGCGGATGTCCTCGTTGCGGATGCGTCGGGGAGCGAGTATCGAGCTTCGCAGTTTCCCGCCTGGCAGTTCGAAATCGTGGAGCGTGGCCCGGTGCGCGCAATCGTCGAGGCGAAAGGCAAGCACGCATCCGGTGACGGACGCACATTCCTCGATGCTCGGCTTTGGTGGTACTTCTTCGCCGACTCGCCTTACGTCGAACTGTGGTATCAGTTCATAAATCGGGAGTCAGCGGAAGAAGGAGTGGATGTCGGCCAAATAGCCCTCCAGGTGCAGACGGCCCTTGGAAGCGGCGCGCGCCGCACGATCCGGCACAATTACCACGGGCGCTTCACATTCGCCCGTCATGTGGAACTTGCCGGCCCAGTGCGAATGACCCCCAGCCAACTCATCAATTTCGAGTGCCTGGGCGAGCGTCTGGAAGAGTATCCCCTTTATCTCCGGGACAAACTCAACTGGGTGGAGCCGTACGTTGACCTGAGCGACGGGCGTTGCGGGGTCACCGTGGGGCTGTGGCTCATGGCGCGACATGCCCCGAAGGAGCTTGCCTCCGAGGGCAGCAGCGTCTCCATCCTGATATATCCCCCTTCTCAGCCCAAGCTGCGCCTTCAGCAGGGGATGGCCAAGACCCACGTGGCGTTGTTCAGCTTCCACGATTGCTCACGAGACATGCCCGCTCGGGAAGCGCCCATTTACCTGCGCGACAATCGCCCGACCATCTCGGTCCCCTTCGACTGGATCCAGCACTGCAAGGTCAACGAGCTGGAGCAGGCGATGCGCTACCAGCCGAGGAAATACGTGTTCTTGGAGAAGAAGCTTCAATGCATCTGTAGCGCCCCTACCGGCTCAGGCATGCTGAATCTGGGGGATGATTATCGGAATCCTGCCACCCGGCAGTGGCAGAACAACGAAGAGGATCCGATGCATGGGCTGATGATCATGTACTGGCGCACGGGCAATTACAGGTATCTCGAAGACGCCGAGCTGTGCGTGCAGCATACGATTGACGTTGACGTAGTGCACCACAGCGAAGACCCCCTGCGTCAGGGCGCAATGGTGGCGCATGCAGTGGATCACACCAACGGCTCCGCCTATCCCAGCCACATGTGGACAGAAGGACTGCTGGAGTATTACTGCGCCACGGGTCGCGCAGAGGTGCTGGAGACAGCACTCGGGATCGGCGAGAACCTCCTCCGGTGGAACGACCTCGGCTGGGAGGTCGTCACGGCGACGGGGCGCGAGGCAGGCTGGTCTCTTGTAGCGCTGCTGGCCTGCTACGAGCACACGCTTCAGAGGCGCTTCCTGGACGGCAGCCGCAAGCTGGTTGAACACTACCGCACAGTCCACCGGGAACTTGGAGGCATCGTCTATCCATATCCTACCAGAACGCCCATCTCCTGTGCGCCCTTCGGCAACTATGCTGCTTACGAAGGGCTGTGGAAATGGTGCCGGCTCACCGGCGATGAGGAGGCAAGGCGTTTCCTCGTGCAGTGCGTGGAGGACGAGATCAACCGCTGGCTGCCTGACAACCTTGTGTTCGAGTTCCGCGGCGTGGCGACGACGATCTTTTATTACGCCTACATGGTAACGGGCCAGGAGCGATACATCGAGCTGGGCATGCCCAGCCTGCGCATGTTCCTAAAGCAGGCGGACGGGCGGAGATGGCTCTCCTATGCAGGCCGGCACATCCGACACAACATCCATTTTCTGAAGCTGGCGGACGAGCGCGGCCTGATAGATGACAGCATTGCGGCCTGGTTCTGATTCAAGCCTGCTGCTGGACTGTGCGCTTCGCCGTCGCGGAACACGGCCCGCCTCAAGCCTCCGTGCGGAACCAATAGGAGAAAAGGCGCCCCCGCTTCAGGTGGAATCGCAGCGCGATGGAATCGCCCGCTCGCCACGGGGGCGCGCCGCGCCACCGGAGCCTGCCTTCCAGCCAGTTGCCCCGCAACGGGTCCGATGCTCCCAGGCCCCTGCCAGATCGGTCGAGGACTTCCGCCACGAGCTGGCCCGAGGCGACGTCGGCATTGACATGCAGAAGCCCCGGCGGCGCGGCAAACACCCGTGTCTGCAACCAGCCGTCGTCTCCGAACAACGACACGAACCCGTCCCGTCGAAGGGTGGCCAGACGAATGCGCCAACTGCGGCCCGCGTCTGTAGGGTCCAGACCTTGAACCGGGCCGTGCCAGTAAGGGCTGGAGGAGTAGTAGATCCAGATCTCGTCTCCTTGCACGATCACGGCTCCCGGGGTGCGGATGTGCCTTTCCTGTTCGCTTCTTCGAATGATCGGCTCGCGATTGGCCACGCGCTGCCACACGATCCCGTCGCGGCTCGAGGCCAGCGAGATCTCCAGTTCCCCGCTACTGGGAGGCTCTAGCATGTAGAAGTCGTTCAGCAGGCCCACGAACTGGCCTTCGTAGCGATGGACGCTCATGTGGTAGAACTGTTTGTGCGGCCAATCGGTCCCCTCCGGCCATTCGTCCCGCTCAGGCTTCAGCACCTGCTGTGGAGCTGACCAGTGGATCAGATCGTCGCTTGTTCGCAGGGCGATCGTGCGGCCGAATCCGTAGCGGCCAAAGCTGAGGTACTTGCCCACCTCGGGCGACCAGACCGGCTCGATGCTGGAGTCGTAGACATCCCCACTGATGATCGGATTGCCCGGATAGTCCTGGAAGGAAATCCCGTCGGCAGAGGTGAGCAGGTGGGCCTCGTCCGGATCGCGCCGTGCCCAGTGGAAGAACTTGTAGCGACGGCTGGCGTCCGGCTCGCGCTCGTCATGATAGATGCACATCCCCTGGCCAATGTACTGCTGCTGCCGGTCGTGCTTGTCAATGATGTTGTTTTCCAGCGAACCCTCGAAGGTGAGTTGCCGCAGGGTCGGTCGAATCCAATGCAGGCCGTTCTCGCTTTCCGCGTAGCAGGTCAGGATTACCGACTGCACGCCCGGGTAGGCGGGCACGCGGATGCCGCCCACCTCCCAGAGCTCTCGCCCGCCCGATAGGACCGTGCAATACCACATCCTGAACTTTCCCGAGGCCGGGTCGCGCAGGATCGTGGCCGGACTGACGCGCTGTTCCCAGGGCATCTCACCCCGGAACACGGGGCTTGCCGGATGGGCTCGGGCCACGTGAGCTGTTCGAGCCAGCCCGCTCATTCGCTCAATCATCTCGTCGTCCAGAAACAGTTGCCGAACCCCGGCTTCCACTCTTGGATTCATCGGCGGCTCTCCTGCAAGGCACATCAAAGAGGGTCACGCCACGAACTGAAAAGCGTAGATGCGCATCGCTCGAAGCTGGAAGTGCAGGCGGACGGGCTTGCCAGCCCACTCGCCCAGGTCGGCCCCCGAGCGCCATCTGACCACACCGTTCAGCTCGTCCGTTGTCAGGGGGACACATTGGTCGAACGTGCATCCGCCGACGGGCGAATGATCCTGCGCGGAAAGCAATTGAACCCTCACACTGGGATCGGCGCCCGTAGGCTCCACATTCAAGAGGAGCTGTCGGCCGTCGAAGATCAGCGGTCGGGTGGAGAACGTGGCAGGCTCGTCGCTGGCTTCAATGCCGATGATACGGTCTCGTTTGAAGACCACTCGTCCCATCCCGTCAATTCGCACGGTCCCTTCCGGGGCCGAGACGGCTGCGCCGCCATGCGGAACATTCCCCGAGCGATAGTAGAGGGCATAGTGATCGCGATCCACAGGCACGAAACCCGGGGCCACGCTTATGATGAAACTGTCGAACGCTCCCTTTTCACCCAGGGGGATGAAGGTCTGGCGCGTCGGCCTGACCCACCGCTGGTTATCCCGGCTGACCGCTACCTGCACGTGGAACTCGCCCTCCCAGTGGTGGTATGCGGAGGGGAACATGAAATGGGCCATGTCGGCGCCTGGATAGCGGGAGTAGGCGCTGTTGTACAGGTCAACGTTCAGGCCGTCCTGTAAGTCTGGCGCGAGCGCAAGCTCTTCACGGCCGATCTCGAATGCGTCCGGCCAGTGCACGAAGGATTCAGATTCCATCCGCCCAACGCACCGGCCCCGGCCGGGGCCCTCGACCGGAGAGTCGCCGACGAAGAGCTTGTCGTACTTCCTGCCGGTCCGGATGTAGGCTACATACTTCTCAAGAACCGGATCGTAGGTGGCGACGTTCTGGGTATCGCTGTAGCGGCCGAGGAATGTCTGCCAGTAGTTTGTCCAATGGATGCCGTCGCTGGAATAGGCCCCGAGCAGCAGGCCTGGCGTGCTGACGTGCTGCTGCTGGAACGCCCGCGGGCTGATCCACTCGGAGCCGATCATCTTGTAGCGCTGCTCC
>CAYYNS010000174.1:103-4667 GCA_964473085.1 uncultured candidatus Brocadiaceae bacterium | reverse complement strand
GCGCGCAAGCTCGCCGAGACCGTCCCCGGCAACATCGCCACCGTCCTGCCGGACCGCGCCGAGCGCTACTTCAGCACGGCCCTCCTGTAGCAGCCCGTTGAGAAGCTCGGCTCGGCCGCGCCGGCACGTCCACGTTCTACCCAAACCTCGCGGAGCAGAGGATGTCCAGGAAGTGCAGGGTCTCCGGGGGCCTGTGGGCTGTGCTGCTTCTGGCGCTTGCCTCGTGCCAGTGCTGGCGCGGAAGAGAGGCGCCCGCGCAGCCCGCGCGCGAGGAAGCGGCCCTCTCGGTGCTCCAGGCCTTCCGGGCCCGCGTGGCGGCCTCGCGGGCGCAGATGCCTGACATCGTGAAGGCTGCCGAAGTCGCGGGAGAGCGCCTGATGGCCCGCCCGAATGCGCTCATCAACGTGCCCTACGCCTCGCAGACGACCTTCGCCGAGGACATCCTGAACCGCTCGGGCGGCCTGGCCAACGCGCTGCCACCGCTAGAGCGCCCACAGGAGACCACGCCACAGGACGTGCTTCTGATGAGCGCGCGCTCGTGGGAGAAGAACGCCGCCGAGGCCCGCAAGGAGATCGCCGAGGCGCACGAGAACGGCTGGCTTATCGTCCTTTTCGCCTCACGCGCGGGCATGCCGCAGGACGTCAGGGCGGACTACCTGATAGACAACGGCGCGGCTACGGGGAACGACGAAGAGGGGCCGCTCAACGCGCTGGCGAACTGCGTGAACGGCTGGCTGTGGTGCTGCGAGTATGTGGGCGCCCTCACGCGGCGCGGCCAGTGCCCCGGTATCCTCATGAGCGCCCTGGTGGAGGGGGCCGACCAGCACAACCAGCAGCTCCAGACCCCCAAGGGCCGCCACTGGCTAGGCGAGTGCCAGATACCCGTCGAGCCGGGCTACCTGGCAGGGGCTTACCTCAGGCGCGTGGATGAGATGCTTGAGGCGCTGGCGGGCAAGCGCATCCAGGGCCAGATCGGCAAGGCCGCTGACATCATCGCCGAGCGCATCGCCGCCGGCAGGCCCGTGCTCGTCTCGAGCTGTACCCACGTCCTCCTGTTCGAGATCTTCCTGAACAACCGCTGCCCCTGGAAGCCGTTCTACGTCGTCTGGCGCGCCCAGACCGCCATCCCGCAGAACGTCAAGCAGGGCGACCTGCTGGTCTGGTTCGGCTTCCGGGGCCTGAGCACGCCGTACGAGGACTACGGCAAATACATCCGCGAGTCGGGGGCAGACCTGATCACCTGCTACATGCCGGACAGCAACGCGGCCAGTCCGCTTGTGCACATAGACCAGTACCGGAGCCCGTGGGACGCCGAAGTGAACGTGCCGTGTCCGCCCGGCCAGATGGCTCCCATCAGCGGCATCAACCAGGGGCTGCTCTACCGCATGCTCGATGCGGCCGTAGTGGACAAGCTCAAGGCGCGCGGCGTCACGGATATAAAGCCCGTGGAGGTGGCGCCGCCATAATGGCCCTGCTGCCCGACCTGTGCGTGGGCCGCAGGAGTTGTCAGCCTGCATCTGCTTGCTTGACGTACGGCGCGCAGGCTCGATCTTGCCCACGACACCACAGTCGGAATAGCGATGGTTGCGCGGAACAACAGGGATGGCGATCAGCGCAACAGGTCAGTCTTCCCCCAGTTGGTCTGTTGAAGCCTACGGAACTCGCGCTCGGGGACGAAGGACTTCTCCACGTCGCGCGACGGCTTGCCCTTCTTGATCGCGGCCATTGTGGACCGATACCAGTCCTGTTGCAGGCGCCGCTGGAACTTGCGGAACTCGCGCTCGCAGGCGAGCACCGCCTGGTGCGATGGCCGCACCGGGATATCAATGTGCGCCACCGTGATCTTGTCCAGGCCCCATTTGTAGGCGACGATCTCGCCCTTGCTGATGACGAGGTTCATGCCGACGTTTGCCTCGACCACCGGCACGCCGTTCTCGCAGGCGCGGGCCAGTACCGCCTGGTTCTGGCTCTTGCTCCGCGAACCATACGCGGGGATCAGGAGGAACTGCGCGCCGTCCAGCACCAGCGTGCGGGCCACTATCGGGCTCCAGCGATCGCTGCAGATCAGGATTCCACAGCGCCCCAGCGGGGTGTCAAAGGCCCGGAGCTGCTTCGCCTGCCGCCAGAACTGCCAGCTCGGATGCGTCCCCTCTGTCGTCTTGTGGTACGTGCCGCAGACCCTTCCGTTGGGGTCAATGAAGACTGCGCTGTTGTAAACCTCGCGCCCGATCCTCTCGGCAAACCCAAAGCAGAGGCAGGTCTGGAGCGTCCTGGCCAGCTTCCTGAACCGCGCGATGTAGGGGCCGTCGAGCGGTTCGGCGATGTCGAGCAACGCCGCCGCCCGTTCACGATGCCAGATGACGTCCGTGATCACATAGCCCTCCAGGACGCCCTCGGTAGCCAGGATAAGGTCAGGTTTGCGCTTGGCAGCCTTCCTGAAGAAGGCCTCTAGCTTATCGGCGTTGTGGGCCTTGTCCCACTTCTTCGGACGGATGCTGAGCGCCGCCACCTTGCACCGGGTGAACATGGTGTCGGCGTTGACCTTGGCCGGGCTGAAGGGGTAGGCCCTTTCGAGGCGTGGGCGCGAACTCATGCGAGGTGTGTTCATTTCAGATCTCCAGGACAGCCGAGCACTGAGCCTTTTGCGCTCTTAGATTCTGGCCCGTGACCGACGCTTGCCCTTTTGGATAGCATACCAACATTTGCCAGCTAGGCTCCAACCTGCGAGCATCCTACGCCCTTCTTGGCTAATCGGGCGCGCAGTTCAGGTGGTTCAGGCGATGTGGACGACGTCGCGCCCTCTCCGCGCTCCCGAGGCCTGCCCAAAAAGCGCCTTGCGTTCCGCCGGGCGCGAGGTATACTGAAGACGGTACAGCAGCCGGTGAGGCCGTGGGGGGCGGGGACCGATCCCACTTATAGCTTATCAGGGGGGTTCCCCGGCGTGGGCCCGCCGACTGCTGCCTTTTTTTGTACGCCCTGCTGCCCCTGGAGCGTGTTGCGACAGGGGCATTTCGCTTCCGCGCTGAGGGTTGGGGCGCCCGCAACGTGGCCCGCATCGAGAAGGCCCGCCGCCGACACGCGGCCCCTGCGTTTGACTTCCTCCTGGCGTTCACTGAGGATAGTAGTGTCGCGCGGATTGTGCTGGGCGGAGGTCATGTGAGCATTTCTTCTTTAACGTGGGCAGAGCTGTGAGCGGGGCGCGTGCCTACGAACAGTTCGATCACCCCTCGGACATCGGCCTGCGGGCGCGGGGGCGATCGCTGGAGGAACTGTTCGGGAATGCGGCGCTCGGCATGATCGAGCTGATGCTCGACCCAGCGGGCGTGGAGGAGCGCGAGGCGCGGCAGGTCGAGGTCAAGGGCGACGACGCCGAGGGCCTCCTGGTGGCGTGGCTGAGCGAGATCCTTTACGCTTTCGACGCCGAGCGGTTCGCTGCGGCCCGCGCGGAGGTCGTCTCGGTCGGCAGCGGCCGCCTGAAGGGTCGGCTCAGCGGAGAACGATTCTCAGAGGCGCGCCACGAGGTGCGCAAGGCGATCAAGGCGGTCACCTGGCACAACCTGAAGATAGAAAAGACGCCCACTGGCTACGAGGTCAGCATTGTCCTGGACGTCTGAGGCGAGCAGGGCGCACGAGAGGAGCGGGCGATGGGCAAATACGAGGTCGAGCCGCAGAAGGTGGCGCAGTTCGTATGGGAGGTCCCCCGGTTTGGCAAGATGCGCGTGCCTGCGCGCGTGTATGCGGACGAGCGGCTCCTTGAGCACATCGTCACCGACAACGCGCTCGAGCAGGCGATCAACGTGACGTTTATGCCGGGGATCGTGCGCGCCTCCTACGCGATGCCCGACGCGCACTGGGGCTACGGGTTCCCGATAGGCGGGGTAGCGGCCTTCGACGCGCGCGAGGGCGGCGTCATCTCGCCCGGCGGCATCGGGTTCGACATCAATTGCGGCGTGCGCCTGATCCGCACTGACCTGGCTGCCGACAGGGTGCGCCCGCGCCTGCAGGAATTCGTCAATGCCCTGTTCGCCGCGGTGCCGTGCGGCGTGGGGTCTGAGCGCGGCATAAAGCCCCTGTCGAAAAAGGAGCTCGACCAGGTCATGCGTGACGGGTCGCGCTGGGCCGTCCAGAATGGCTACGGCACCGAGGACGACGTCGTGCGCACGGAGGGCGGCGGCGCCCTCGCCGGCGCCGACCCGGAAGCGGTCGGCGAGAAGGTCGCCAAGCGCGGCAGGCCGCAGATGGGCACCCTGGGCAGCGGCAATCACTTCCTGGAGATTGACGTGGTGGACGAGGTCTACGACGAGCGCGTGGCGGCGGCCTTCGGCCTGGCGCGCGGCCTGGTCGGCCTGCAGATACACTGCGGCTCGCGCGGGTTCGGCCACCAGATATGCACCGACTACCTGAACGTGATGCAGCGGGCCTCCCAGAAATACGGGATCGAGCTGCCTGACCGCCAGTTAGCCTGCGCGCCGCTTGACTCGCATGAGGGCCGCCGCTACTTCTCCGCGATGGCGGCCGCGGCGAACTTCGCCTGGTGCAACCGGCAGGTGATCATGGCGCTGGC
>CAYYNS010000174.1:0-93 GCA_964473085.1 uncultured candidatus Brocadiaceae bacterium | reverse complement strand
CTGCCACAACATCGCAAAGTTCGAAGAGCACGATGTGGACGGTGACAGGCGCACGCTGTGCGTCCACCGCAAGGGCGCCACGCGCGCCTTCCC
>CAYYNS010000173.1:0-4675 GCA_964473085.1 uncultured candidatus Brocadiaceae bacterium | reverse complement strand
GACCGAGCGCTACCCGACGGTCGCCCTTCGGACCAGGCGGCGCGTCGAGCAGGCCCAGGAGATGCTGAAGGAAATCGGTATCAGCCCAGCGCGCCTCCAGGTGTTCGAGGTCGCAGATGCCGGCCGCGGCGCCGTGCGCGAGGCGCTCGCCAGGATTGCGCAAGAGGCGGCCCGCGCCTGAACACCGGGGGGCGCTCAGCGCGCCAGGGAGAAAATGCCATGATCGTTGCCGAAAGAAAGCCTCTGGAAGAGATCCTCGGGACCGTCACGCCCTACGGCAAGGTGCTCGTGCTGGGCTGCGGAAGCTGCGTCACGGTCTGCCTGAGCGGCGGCGAGAAACAGGCCGAGGAGCTCGCCGTCATCCTCAACCTCGCCGCCAGGCAGAAAGGCCTGAAGCTGCAGGCCGAGTTCGACTGCATAATGAGGCAGTGCGACAAGGAGTTCGTTGCCAACCTCAAGAAGGACCCCAAGCAGTACGATGCCGTGCTCAGCATCGCCTGCGGCGTCGGCGTGGGTTTCATGAGCGAGCAGTTCCCCGACGTGCCTTTCCTGCCGGGCCTGAACACCACATTCCACGGCGCCGGCAGCGCGCCCGGCCTCTGGAAGGAGTACTGCCACGGCTGCGGTGACTGCCTGCTCGCCTGGACAGGCGGCATCTGCCCCATCGCACGCTGCGCAAAGAGCCTCATCAACGGCACCTGCGGCGGCACCAAGGAAGGCAAGTGCGAGGTGAGCAAGGACATTGACTGCGCCTGGTACCTCATCTACAAGCGACTGGAGCAGCTCGGGCGGCTGGACCAGTACAGGAAGCTCCGCCCGCCCGTGCACTGGGGCAAGGACCGCAGCGCCGGTCCCAGGCGGCTCACCCACAAGGAACTGGCTGAAATCCAGGAGGTCGCCAAGCAATGAGCGCTCCCGTCAGCAAACTCCAGGCAACGCTCCAGGCAAGCCAATTCGTCGTCACGGCCGAAATCGGCCCGCCCAAGGGCACAAACATCGAGCCAGCCATCCACGAGGCCGAGAAATACCTCAAGCGCGACAGCATCGCCGCCGTCAACGTCACCGACATCCAGACCGCCGTCATGCGCGCATCGAGCCTGGTCGGCTGCAAGCTGCTGCTCGACAGGGGCATCGAGCCTGTCCTTCAGATGGTCACCCGCGACCGCAACCGCCTGGCGCTCCAGAGCGACCTGCTCAGCGCCTACATCCTCGGCATCCGCAACGTGCTTGCCCTCACGGGCGACCATGTCACGATGGGCGACCACCCCGGCGCCAAGGCCGTCTATGACCTGGACTCCGTCGGCCTCATCCAGGCAATGAGCAACCTGGAGAAGGGCACGGACATGGGCCTCGACATGAAGGGCAATCCCAATAAGCTCGATGGCAGCCCCGCGTTCCTCAAAGGCTGCGTCGTGACGCCATGCGCCGACTGCGTGGAGCCGCAGATCATCAAGCTCGAAAAAAAGGTCGAGGCAGGCGCGCAGTTCTGCCAGACCCAGGCCGTCTACGACCCGGCTGCCTTCGAGAAGTTCATGAAACAGGCTGAACACATACGCGTGCCCGTACTGGTCGGCATCGTCGTGCTCAAGAGCGCGGGCATGGCCAGGTACATGAACGCGAACGTCCCTGGCGTCGTGGTCCCGAAGGCCATCCTGAAGGAACTGGCGGATGCGCCCAAGGACGGCGTCCAGAAAAAGAGCGTCGAGATATCTGCGGGGCTCATCCGCGACATGAAGCCGATGTGCCAGGGCGCGCACATCATGCCGCTTGGCTGGGACCACCTGGTGCCCCAGATCATCGAGCACGCCGCCCTGCTCTGAGGCGGCCCTTTCGGGCGGCCGTGCCTTGCGCTGTTCTGAGGCGGAAGGAACAAGGCGTGCAGGCCCCTGCTGACAGCCCGTGCATCGCAGTCGTCGGGATGGGCAACCTGCTCATGACGGACGACGGCGTGGGCGTGCATGCCCTGCGAAGGCTCCAGCAGGAGTGCCCCGGCGAGCCGGTGTGCTGGGTGGACGGCGGCTCGGATGCCTGGGGCGCGCTGCACGCGGCGCAGGGCTGCCGCGCCCTCTTGCTCCTGGAGGCGGTGCGCGGGGGCGGCGCGCCCGGGACCGTCTACCGGTTCTCAGTGGGCGAGCTGCGGGCGCAGCAGGCGCCGTCCCTCCACCAGGTAAGCCTGACGCATCTGATCGCCCTCCGGGAGGCGTTCGGCGAGGAGTTCGAGGCGGTCAGGGTGGTGGGGATGGAGCCGGCACGGATCGAGTGTGGCATCGGCCTGTCCGAGGCGTGCAGCCGCGCCCTGCCCCAGATGATCGAGGCGGCGCGCAGCGAGATCGCCGACCTTAAGAGCCTCTATCAAGACCTCGCGTGAGCCGCGTTGCTCCCGAAATCGGATGGATGCAAGGAGGGGCGACGAGCATGTGCCGGAGACTGGCACGGCGAGGAGACCCGACGCCGCAGACGCCGAGTTCGGGCGCAACCCGAAGGGACGGGAGGTCTTGATAGAGGCTCTAAGAAAGCCCACACAAGCCACGCAGCGCAAGCGCCCCAGGAGTTGTAGGGAGCGAGCACCGAGAATTACAATGACTTAGCGCGCCCCTCACAGGGCTGAAGCTGTGAAGCTGCACGTAAGGCGCGCTGAGGTGGGTGCTCCATGGTCAACGAATCGCCGTCGGGAGGCCGCAGCCTTCGCAGACCGCTTGCCCTGTTCATCGGGTGCTCTGCGGCCGCCTTCCTTTTCTTCCTGCTGATCGGCGGGCAAGGCGCCCTGTTCGACGGCCACGACCACTGGGTCTCCGGACACGGGATGCTCCTGTCCGACGGCTACATCCATGCCGGTTTCCGGACCCCCCTGTTGTTCCCTGTGGAGGACCCGCACGGGCCGGTCGGGACGTGGGCGCCTTACACCGGCTGGCCGCCGTTGTTCTTCGTGCTGCTTTCTTTGTGGCGGCTTGCCGTCGGCATGTCGCTGGCCTCTGCGCGCGCCCTGTCCTGCCTGCTGATGGCGTTCTCCGCCGGGCTTGTCGCGCTGATTGGCTGGAGGTGCGCCCGCAGCCTGCTCGCCAGCCTCCTGGCCGCCGTTGCCTTCTCGCTTGCGCGCATAGTCATGCACTACTGCAGCTTCGTCTTCTCGGACGTCGCCGGGCTCACCTGGTGCCTGCTCCTTATCTGGCTATATCCGGCCTTCATGAGCCGCAGGTCGCTGTCCAGCGCGGTCGCGTATTGCATGGCACTGGCCGCGGGCTGCCTGCTGTCGTGGCACTGCTTCCTTGTGCCCGTGGCGTGCACGGCGCTCCATATTGACCTGTTCCGCGAGGATGCCAGAAAGAAGCTCCTGAGGTACGCCGTGCCGGTCGTTGTGGCGCTTGCGGTCGGGGTGATCCTGCTTGTGGCGATGCGCTACTTGGAAACGCGCTACGAGCCGAACGAGTGGGAGTCCTTCGGCGGCCGGTCCTCGGTGCTGGACAAGCTGCTCGTGCGCACGGGCTGGCAGCATCCGCGGGCCTGCCTTTCCTACCTCACCGACACGGTTTACACTGTTGCCAGCGAGAACTACTTTGTTGTGTTCTCGCTGTTCGTTGTCCTCGGGCTGTCGTGCGCCGGGCGGGGGCTACCGCCAGGTCATGGTGCGCGATGGCTTCGACGGCCCCTACAGGGGATACCGCATCTTCGCCGCGCCTACCCCTGGGAGTGGGGTGGCCGGTGGGCACCGCGAGGGTCCGTGAGGCGTGCAGGGCGCAACTGAGGAGCCCTCCGGATGGAACGCTTCGACGACGTCATCATAGGTGCCGGTCCGGCGGGTTGCGGCGCGTTCACTGTGCTCTCAGAGGCCGGGCGCCGCGTGCTGGTGCTGGAGAAGCTCCCTCAGCCCGGCGGCCTGGCGCGGACCGTCGCGCGCAACGGCAACAGGTTTGACATCGGCCCCCACCGGTTCTTCACCAAAAGCCCAGAGGTGCTGGACCTGTGGCGGAAGGTGATCGGCGAAGACCTCCTGAGCGTCAACAGGCTCACGCGCATCTACTACAAGGGGCGGCTGGTCAACTACCCCCTGTCCCCGCTCAACGCCCTCAGGGGGCTGGGCGGCGTGCGCGCAGTCTCGGCCGTCTTCAGCTACGCGGGGCGAAGGCTCAAAAGGAAGCTGCTGCCCCGCGAGCCACAAAGCTTCGAGGACTGGGTGACCGACCAGTTCGGCGCGGTCCTCATGCGCGCCTTTTTCAAGGAATACACCGAGAAGGTCTGGGGCATGCCGTGCAGCCAGGTCAGCGCTGAATGGGCCGCGCAGCGCATCAAGGGACTGTCGCTGTCCAGAGCGCTCATCAACGCCCTGCGCAGAAAGCCACAGTCGGACGTCAAGACGCTCGTTGAAAGGTTCCTCTACCCGCGTCTGGGCGCTGGCGAGTTCTGCGAGAACGTTGCCCGAAGCGCAGCCGGCGCGGGATGCGAATTCCGTTTCGGCGCGCAGGTCGAGGCGGTCGAGCTGGACGGCCGCATGGTCCGCTCTGTCATCTACCGCGACCGGAGCGGCCAGCACCGGACCGTCGAGGCCCGCAGCGTGCTTTGCAGCGCGCCGCTGACGCACCTTGTCCAGTTCCTCCGTCCGCTCGCCCCGCCCGACGTGCTGGAGGCCGCCCGGGCGCTTCGGTTCCGCGACCACATCGCCGTGAACCTCCTGCTGGGC
>CAYYNS010000172.1:0-4675 GCA_964473085.1 uncultured candidatus Brocadiaceae bacterium | reverse complement strand
CCAGGCCGTCAATACACTTTGAGGCCGTTCACAAGCGTCACCCAGCCGACAGCGGACAGCAGTCGGCGGGACCCCTTTTTTTGCTCCCCGCTGTCGGCTGTCTGCTGGCTGCCGAGTGGCTCAGCGCGGAATCCACAGGGGGCGCCAGCCCAGACCGGGCCACACGACCACCGGCGGCATGTCCGTCCTTTCGGGCTTGCTGGAAGGCTCGCCCGGCAGGTCGTCACCGGCCATGTCCAGGGTGGAAAAGCCCAACAAGAAGTCGAGCAGCTCGCCGGGACTCAGCCCCGCGTGAAACCCCAGGCCGAAGGACACCCCGAACTCAACATCCGCTCCCCTCGGCCAGCGTGGGAGATATCCGACGTGGAAGCCTTCGGCGGGGCTGCTTGTGGCCGGAAGCAGCAGGGCCCATACGCCATAGCGCCCCTCGTAGGGACGCTGGCCCGCCACGGGGGACATCTGCACCGCCCGCGTGGCCGTCGCTCCGAACAGGAGGATGCCGGCGGTCTCCCGCGTGCCTGTCCCGTAGAAGCGTCCGTGGAGCATGAAGCCTTTCTGGGATGAATAGCCCGCGGCCGTGCCGAGGAACCCGGTGAGCTGCCCGTGCAGGTCCGCGCCGCGCCCGGCGGTAAGCTCAAGCGTGACGATGTCGGCGAGGTCGGCCGCCCGGTTGAGCAGATAGCGGCCGGCCGACTGGCAGCCCGTGCTGGCGGCCAGAGCCGCTATTGCGATGAGCACGACAAATAAGCGGCCCCTCATCTGCACCCCCTGTCATGCGGCGGGCGCGCCGTCAGGCCGGGCTCTGCGTGCCCGCCGGGGCGCCGCCGGGCTGAGCGGGCGGCGCGACCGGGGCAGCACCCGGACGGTAGTCGTCACCCACCGGGTCGAGCAGGAACAAGCCCAGCACGAAATCCACCAGCTCGATGGGGCTGACCCCCAGGTGCGTCCCCACGATTACAGAGGCGCCCGCCTCGATGTCGAGCACTCGCGCAAGCTCATTCTCCTTGAACGCCGGCACGAACACCGGGTAGCGCAGGAAAGGAAACCACTCGCGGTTGCGCGGCGCGTAGACCTGGTTCCCGTAGAGCGGGCTCATCACCTCGTCGGCGATCCTGGTGCTTGCGCTGATCAGGATGCCGGCGCTCTGGCGCTCCCCCCTGCCGACAAACCTGCCGTGCATCATCAGCCCCCACTGAGGCGAGTAGCCAAGAGCCGTGCCGAAAAGGCCCGTAGCCTGCGTGTGGACGTCAAAGCCCGGGCCGATCGTCAGCTCGGCGGTGAGGATGTCGGCCAGGTCCGCCGCGCGGTTGCCAAGATAGCCGCTGGGGGATGAACACCCCGCACTGAGCGCAAGCATAACGACCGCCGCCCAACCAAACAGCCAGTGACCCCTCATGACCCTCCTCCCTCAACAAGGTGAAATGCAGCACGCGACTGGTGCGCCATCACCGCCATCCGTCCGCTACGGCCTCCACCAGTTCTTTTTCAGGTAGTCAACGTAGAACACGAAGTTCTCCACCGGAATGTTGCTCGGCATGTGGTTGCCGACGGCGAACATGAAGCCGGCACAGTCGAAGGCCAAAGCAAGGGTGGCGTCCACCTGAGCCCTGATCTGCTCAGGTGTGCCGAAGGTGAGCGTGCGCGCATCAACCTTGCTGCTGACCAGCACGTGCGTGTTGCCGAACTTCGCCGCTGCCACCTCCAGGCTCGTCATCGGCTCGAAGATGAACCCGTCGGCACCCGCCCACGCCAGGTCGTCGAAGAACTCCGTGAAGTTGCCGTCGGAGCAGAACAGCACCCTCTTGCCCGCCCGCTTCAGCACGCTCCAGAGCTCCCTGTAGCGCGGGAAGATGGCGCGCCGGTAGAACCTGGGGTGCATGAACGCCCCCTCTGACCACACCATGTCGTCGTGGCAGATGAAAACCTCTATTGATGTGTCGGCCCAGGCCCTAAAGTGGTGCATGCTCAGCCGGAAAATGCTGTCCAGCACCC
Organism: uncultured candidatus Brocadiaceae bacterium; assembly: GCA_964473085.1. GTDB lineage: Bacteria > Planctomycetota > Brocadiia > SM23-32 > SM23-32 > CAYYNS01. The sequence goes on along the minus strand of CAYYNS010000172.1, from coordinate 2,683 downwards.
TCTCGAACCTGTCCCAGTCCGCCGCCGCCCCAAGCAGCATGTCCCAGCCGAACGCCTGGATGGCGCCCGAGACGATCGTGTTGTAGTAGCCGCCGGGGATGACCTGATCGGGACTGGCGCCCTGCGTGCTCCTGTACCACTGCTCGTAGAACCTGACCAGCTCGTCGTAGTCGGTCAGTCCGTACTCCCCGACCGCGTCGAACTCCCAGACCTCCTCCACGCTCTTGAAGGGGCAGCAGATGGTGTCGCGCCGGTCCCGACCGCCTTCCAGGAACTCGGCGTGGCCCATGTCAGTGGTGCGGCCACGCTGACCCCAGGGAGCCGGGCCGTCGTTCGTGCACCAGCAGAAGTCGAGCTGGAACCACTCGGCGAACCTGTCTTGCCCGATGTGCCGCACGATAGCGTCGTTGCTGCAATACTCCGTGTGCGCCAGCCTGGGCGTGGGGCGCAACCTGATCGTGTCAACCCCGATCTGGTAGCTCAAGGCCGCGCTCTCTCTCCTCTGAACGCTTCAGACGTGGCGCACATTATAGCGGGGCGCTACTTCTTCTGGACAAGGCGAGCTGTGCCGCGCACCGGGTGCCTGTCACGCGTGAGCGCTTTGCCCGACAGCTTCGCGATGACGACCTCGCCCAGGTAGAGCACCTTGCAGCCCGGCTCAAGGTGGCCGATCAGCGGCTCGCTTCCCCTGATGGCCATCGTGCAGTGCAGGTGGGGCCTGAAGTCCGCGATGATGCCAGAGACAGAGCACAGCTCGATGGGCCCTTCCAGCTCGACAAACCTGTCTTCGGGCGGAAAGCGGGTGTGCGTGATGTGGTGGATGCGCGCGCGGCTGAACGTTGCGATTCCGCTCAGGACCACGCCGCTCTGAATCCCCCTGTCGCGGGCGGCCCGCTCGATGCATTCGTGGAAGTCATCGCCGAAGTCGAGCCGCACGCACACGACCTCGCCCACCTGCATCCCGTCCAGTATCTCCACCTGTCCCAGCCTCCTCGCCGCCAGCCGGCAACGCGCCCCGGCGGGGGCTGCTAGAGCTTCATGAAGTAAAAGAACTGTCGCCCCACCTCCTTGAAGCCGAGGGAGGGGTAGAACTTCTGCGCCTTCAGGTTCTGCTGGAGGGTCTCGATGCGGGCGAAGCGCATGCCCTGCTGGCGGAAGTGCTCCAGCGATGCGCGCATCAGCGCCTTGCCAACCCCCCTGCCCTGAAACTCGGGCGCCACGGCCAGGTTCGCCACGTGACCAACCGAGCGGCTCGCATAAAGACGGTTGCAAACAAATCCCGCCACCTTCCCATCCACCACGGCCACGAAGGCGCTGTCGGGGTTGTTGATCAGATCGTAATCAATCGCCTCCCTCTTGTAGTCCTGCCACCGCTCGCCCACGACCCCGAACTGCTTCTCGATGTTCTCATCCAGGCACACGCCTGGGAAGCTTTGCACTGCGATCTGCAGCACAGCCCGCCTGTCCCCGCTCCTGTACTTGCGCACCTCGATGGCCACAGTTTTATCTCCCGCTGTCTGCGCAGGTTCGCCCCTCGCCCGTCCGGGCCTTCCGCGAAACATGCCCCAGATTCTTTTGCCCAGCCACACCGCCCGAAGCCCTTCGCCTCAGCACACTATCCGGCGCTACCGGCCGCACTGGCAGTCATCTGCGCCGGGCGCCCACCCGGCCTCCCTTGCACGCAAGCGCATAGAGTAATACATTACTGCCTCGATGACGGCCCGTCAAAAAGGGACGAAGCGGGAGCGCCTGCCGAGCCCGAGCCGTGAACTTTTCTCAGTCCCATGCGTCTAACTTCTCGCAGGGTATCGTGCACCCCCGCTGGCTGCGGGCCAGACAGTTTGACCGGTACCTGTTCGGACTAGCGAAAGGAGGCAGGGAATGCGTAGGCAGCATTTGCACGTATTGATTGCGGGGCTTGTCGCAATGCTCCTGTGCTCAGCCGTGGGGCTTGCGGTGGAGGCAGAAAGCAAGGTGGAGGCCGTCACGCTGTATCGGGACCAGGCCCTGGTGACCCGTGCCGTGCAGGCGGAGGTGCCCGCAGGCGCGAGCGAGCTCGTGGTGGGCGACATGCCGCAGCAGGTCCTGCCCGACAGCCTGTTCGTCAGCGCAGCCGATGACGTCCAGGTGCGTGCGGTGCGCTTCCGCACCCGCGCAGTGGCCGAAGAGCCAAGGGAAGAGATCCGCCAGATTGACCAGCAGGTACAGAAGCTCCAGGACGACCTGCGGCGCAACGAGGCCATGCGCCGCTACGTGGACGAACGCAGGCAATACCTGGACAAGCTGGAGGCCTTCACGGCACCGACCGCCCAGGTGGAGCTGAGCAAGGGCGTGCTGAACGCCGAGACCCTCCAGTCGCTGACCAGGTTCGACTTCGATCAGCGCAAGAACCTGGTGGAGGAGCTGCTCAGGCTCGAGACCGAGCAGCGCACCATCACGGAGCAGATCAACCTGCTCCAGCGCAGGAAAGCCGAGCTGACGGCGGGCAGCACCCGCACGGTGCGGGAGGCGGTAGTGTTCCTTGACCGCCCCCAGGCGGGGGCTGTCGAGCTGCGGCTCAGCTACCTGGTGGGCAACGCCGGCTGGGAGCCTACCTACAACCTGCGCGCCGCCGAGGGCCAGGCCAACGTCACGCTCGAATACAACGCGACCGTGCACCAGATGAGCGGCGAAGACTGGCCTG
>CAYYNS010000171.1:0-4680 GCA_964473085.1 uncultured candidatus Brocadiaceae bacterium | reverse complement strand
AGTTCGTAATGCTTGAACTCGCCCTGTGCCGCCTTCAGACGGCCGCAGGACAGCAGCATGCGGTTCTCCTCGGGCACAAGGATCACCGACAGGATGTTGATGGGGAGCATGACCCGCTCATCGGCCATCACCCGGCGCACCTTCTCGGCGTCGAGCGGGCGGCCGAGATGCCTGGCTACCGTGCAGGCTGGCCACGTCGGCGGGCCGGCCTGCAAGCCGGGGATGCCGAGGTCGGTCGTAACGTGGTTGGCGTTGCAGATCATCTGGCCCTCAGCCTCTCTGACCGCAACGCGCCCGTCGAAGACCTCGACGACAGCCGCCTTCTTTCGGCGTGCCTCCGAGATGAGGATCGAGCCGTTGCCCAGCGGCGCTGCCTGGCGGATGAGCTCGACGGCCTCCTCGATCGTGTCGCACCTGACCAGCACGCGCCGCAGGGTGAGGAAGACGGGTTCGGCGAGGCGCACGTTCTGGCGCAGGCCGACCAGCTCGTTGTAGCCGACGGTGATGCCCTCGCGGTTGGAGCCGGTGAGCACGCCGACGAGGCCGGGCCAGGTGAGTGCAACGTAGGCGATGCCGCCCTCAGGCTCGACGTTGAGGATGAGGTTGTTGCGGCACAGGGGCCCTGCGGGCGGCTCGGGCCAGTCGAGGTTGCGGGCATGGATCAGCTCGCCCGCTGGCGTCCAGTCGCCCCAGACAGCAAGCTGCCTGCAAAACAGCCTGTCGCAGACGAGGTGGTACCACAGGTTCAGGAAGAGCACGTCATCGTAGGGCATGCCGGCGGCCTCGGCCATCGCCTCCATCTGGCGGCGGTCGTCCTCGGTGATGTGGGAGGCAAGTTCCTGCGCGCGCTCGTAGAGGGCTGAGGCGGGCAGTCCCGTCTTCAGGACGGCAACGGCCGTGAAGTACGGCAGGAAGCCTTTGATCGCGGGGCCGTAGGCCTCGCCGATCTGGCGGCCGACCTGATGCGGCGTGCCCCTGACGGCGAGTCGGGAAGGCTCGTAGGGCTGCCCGAGGGCGGCGCTTGCGGCCGCAAGCCATGCCACTGCAATGGCCGCGTAGCAGAGGACTCGCGCACATGCCAGCGTGTTTCGCTTGTGGACGCGCACGGTCGCCCCCTCACGGCGGTGCCCCTGCCGACGCTACCACTGACGAGAGTCCGGCACCTCAAGCCAGGCGCCGTCCTGGAGGACGGACTGCTGGCTGACAAGGCCCGGCAGGGTCATGTCCATCGCCTCGTGGATGCCGATGGGGCAGGGGGTGCCGTCAAGGATGGAGTTGAGCCAGTCCATGACCTCGAAGTAGTCCCCGCCGCCGTGGCCCGCCTTGAGGGCGCCCTCCGGGGGCCTGCGCCACATCTCTGGCATATGGCCTTCGACGAGCTCTTCCAGGTCGTGCCATTCGGTGGGCGGGCCGTGGAGCTGGCGCAGCCAGATGTTGTTCTTCTCCCCTGCGCGACGGGCCGACTCGTAGGAGCCGAGCGTTCCCTGGAGCTGGTAGTTGGTCATCGCGTGCGGGCGGTCGCTGAGCATGTCCACGCGGACCTTCACCAGGCCGCCGCGCGTCATCTTGCAGAGCATCACGGCCGAGTCCTCGTTCTCGTAGTGGTCGCCGCGGGGGTCCCTGTAGTGGTGGCCGGAGCCCGCGCAAGAGACGCGGACGGCGCGTTGGCCCTCGAACCACTGAAGGATCGGACCGATGCTGTGCGTGGGGTAGGTGATGCCGTTGATGCCTGTCTGCCACTTGCGGCGCCAGCGGGTGATCTCGTTGAGCTCCTTGAGCTCGTGGATGTATTCGCCCTCGGCGTAGTAGACCTCGCCGAACAGGCCGCGCCTGACAAGCTCGCGCACTAGGACGTTCGGGCGCATGTAGGTGTAGTTCTCGGCCATCATGTAGACGGCCTTCGAGCGTTTGCACTCCCGGACCAGCTCGCGGCATTCCTCGATCGAGACGCCCGCTGGCACCTCGCTCAGCACGTGGAGGCCGCGCCTCAAGGCAGCGACGGACTGCGGCACGTGCAGCGGCATGGGCGTGCCGATGACCACGGCGTCGAGCTCCGAGCGCTCGAGCATCTCATCGTAGTCGGCATATTTCTCCGTGGCGCCCAGGCGCGCCCGGGCATCTTCCAGCTTGTCCCGGTTGACGTCACAGACGGCGTGGATGCGCACGCGGCCGCTCGCCTCGAAGGCCAGGCGGAACCCCGCGCCGCGTCCGGCTGCACCCACGATGCCCACGTTCAGCCTGTCCGAGGCCCGCATCCCTGTCGCTGCCTCCTCTGAGATATCCTGTCCATCGGCACGTGACTGCGGGAGAAGTTAGCCGTCTGGGCGCAGGCTGTCAAGCAAGCGCGGCGGCTTGACAGCGTGCAAGCACGAGGGGTAGACTCGGCTTTCCGTTTTGAGGCTTGCCTGACGACTACACATGGTGGGGGACTGAGCATGAGACTCAGGAGCGACAGGGCGACCAGGGGTGCGGAGCGCGCCCCGTCAAGGGCGCTGCTTTATGCCACGGGCCTCTACGCGCCGCGGCACATCGGCAAGCCGCTGATCGGGATTGCCAGCAGCTACACTGACCTGATCCCCGGGCACGTGGCGATGAGGCCGCTTGAGCGGGCGATCGAGCGGGGCGTGGCCCGCGCAGGGGGGGTCTCGTTCATCTTCGGCGTGCCGGGCATCTGCGACGGGATCGCGATGGGCCACCAGGGGATGCGCTACTCGCTGCCGAGCAGGGAACTGATTGCGGACATCATCGAGGCCATCGCCCAGGCCCACTGCCTGGACGGGCTTGTGCTGTTGACCAACTGTGACAAGATCACGCCGGGCATGCTCATGGGCATCGCGCGGCTCGACATACCGGCCGTCGTCGTGACGGCCGGTCCGATGCTGGGCGGCCACTGGCGTAAGAAGGGAGAGCGGCACATCAGCCGCCTGGCGCTGGTGCGCGACACGTTCGAGGCGGTGGGGCGGTTCAAGGCCGGGCAGATTGACCAGGAGGAACTTACAAACCTGGAGCTGCGCGCCTGCCCCGGCCCCGGGGCCTGCCAGGGGCTCTACACGGCCAACACGATGGCCTGCGCGACCGAGGCGATGGGCATGTCGCTGCCCGGCTGCGCGGCTACCCCTGCCGTCGAGAGCGCAAAGGTCCGGCTGGCTGAGGACAGCGGGGAGCGCATCGTGGCCCTCGTGCAAGAAGGCGTCACCACGCGCCGGATAATCACCAAGCGAAGCATCCGCAACGCGATCGTCGTGGACATGGCCCTCGGCGGTTCGACAAACACGTGTCTGCATATCCCAGCCATCGCTCACGAGGCGGGGATCGAAGTGTCGCTTGAGGCATTCGACGAGGTGAGCCGCCGCGTGCCGCACATCGCAAGCCTGGAGCCCGGTGGCGAGCACCTGATGGAAGACCTCTACTACGCCGGCGGCGTTCCGGCCGTGCTCAAGCGGCTCCTTGACGACCTGGAGGATTGCCCGACGGTCAGCGGCCTGAGTGCGCGGCAGATCGCGCAGGCTGCGGAGGTCTACGACGATGATGTCATCCGGCCGCGCAGCAACCCATATCATGCGGAGGGCGGCGTGGCGATCCTCAAGGGCAGCCTTGCGCCGGAAGGCGCTGTGGTCAAGCAGAGCGCCGTGCCGCAGGAGATGATGCGGTTTCGGGGGCCCGCCCGCGTCTTCGACGGCGAGGACGAGGCGACGCGCGCCATCACCGGCCGCAGGGTGAAGGCGGGCCAGGTGCTCCTTATCCGCTACGAGGGGCCAAGGGGCGGACCGGGCATGAGGGAGATGCTCAACCCCACGGCGGTGCTGATGGGCATGGGCCTGGGCAGCTCGTGTGCGCTCATCACGGACGGCCGCTTCAGCGGCGGCACGCGCGGGCCGTGCGTCGGGCACGTGAGCCCGGAGGCGATGGCGGGCGGCCCGATCGCGCTCGTGCAGGAAGGCGACATGATCGAGGTAGACATCCCGGCCCGGAAGCTGGAGCTGCTCGTGGGGCAGGCTGAGCTGAGGCGGCGGCGCAAGGCGTGGAGGGCGCCCGCACCGAAGGCGACCTCGGGCTACCTCGCGCGCTATGCCCAGTTCGTCACCAGCGCCGCCACGGGCGCCGTGTACCGTGAGCCGCAATGACAGGGGAGTCTGCGGTCGGGTGAGACTGCGCGATAAGTCAGCGGGGGCGACAGCAGTTACTGGCCGGAGGTCTTAGACTTCCCTTCGACCTCCATGGGTTTGGCAGGTTGCTCCTGTTTCTGCCTGCGCACCGCCTCCTCGAGGATCTTGACGTCTTCTGGCCTGAGCCTGGACTTCAATCCGGCAACCACTTCCTGGGGGAAGCCAGCGCGGCCGGCGAATATGTCGAGCAACACCGACTCCCTGGTCTTGGCGAAGTCAATCTCGGTCCTGGGTGTTTTCTCTTTGTATCGCGCCTGCCATTGCCTGAGGATGGCTTCGGCCCTGCGGTAGAGGGGCTCGGCGCGGTCATCCGCCCCGGCCCCGGTGTAGAAGTAGCTCTGCTGGAGGAGTCCGCGCAGCACGCTGCGGCACTCGTCTGGGCCGAGGCGGCTCACGTATCCGGTCAACTGGGCGGTGACGAACTGTTCGAAGCTCACAAGGTTTTCCTTGCCGGGGAAGTCTCTCTGGAGTATCTGATGGTAGCGGCGTGCGTTGGCCTCGTCGCCCATGTAAA
>CAYYNS010000170.1:0-4685 GCA_964473085.1 uncultured candidatus Brocadiaceae bacterium | reverse complement strand
TCGGCGATGCTGGACATCATCTTGTCGAAGCCCTCGCCCCCCGCGATCTTGTAGACGATCTTCGGGTCGTGCTGGCCCCATCCGCGCAGGCAGACGCCGCTCTTGAGGGCGTCCATGGCATACAGGTGATCCTTCCACTTCACGTCAATGACGCGCAGCATAAGCGCCCGCGCGAACTCCAGGATCGGCTCCCTGCCGAACTGCTCGCACTTGCTTTCGCAGATCTGTCGCACCCTTGCGAAGAGGAACTCCTCGAGCCCGGCGGCAGAGGCGCACCTGTCCGGGGTGATGCCAGGCTCTTCGCCGAACCTGCGCCGGAACCATTCCGTCAATCCCTGGATGTCCCACTCTTGGACCGGGCGCTTGGCGTTGACATACATGTCCATCCCGTCCAGGACGGCGTCCTCGGCAAGAGCCACGACCTCCTCTTCGACGTTGCGCCGTTCGAGGATCTTTTGGCGCCACGAGTAGACGGTCTTACGCTGCTCGTTCATGACCTCATCGTATTCGAGGAGGCTTTTGCGGATCTCGAAGTTATACTCCTCGACCCGCTGCTGGGCCTTTTCGATCCCACGCGAGATCATTCTGTGTTCCAGCGCCATCCCCTCGTCCATGCCGACCTTCTTGAGCCAGTTGCGAATGAACTCCGGCGCGAAGATCCGCATCAGGTCGTCTTCGAAGGAAATGAAGAAGCGGCTGGAGCCGGGGTCGCCCTGCCGGCCGGCGCGCCCGCGTAGCTGATTGTCTATGCGCCGGGCCTCGTGCCGCTCGGTGCCCACTATGTGGAGCCCGCCCAGCTCCGCCACGCCAGGCCCCAGCACGATGTCGGTGCCGCGCCCGGCCATGTTGGTGGCGATGGTCACGTGGCCCCGAAGGCCGGCCTGCGCCACGATCTCCGCCTCCCTTGCGGCCTGCTCCGGGCGGGCGTTGAGCACCTCATGCCCGATGCCCTTGCGCAGGAGCATCTTGCTGAGCACCTCGCTCTTCTCAACGCTCGTCGTGCCCACCAGGGCGGGCCGCCCCTCGCCGTGGACGCTCTCGATCTCTTCCACAACCCCCTTCCACTTCTCCTTCTCGGTGCGATAGATCACGTCCGGGGACGAGGGGCGCCGCAGCGGCAGGTTCGTGGGGACCACCACCACGCCCAGGTTGTAGATCTTGTGGAACTCCGCCGCCTCGGTCGCCGCCGTGCCTGTCATGCCGGCAAGCTTCTTGTAGAGGCGGAAGAAGTTCTGCAGGGTTATCGTAGCGATCGTCTGGGTCTCTTCCCTGAGCCTGAGGCCCTCTTTCACCGTTACGGCCTGATGCAGGCCGTCGCTCCAGACTCGCCCCTCCATGAGGCGGCCGGTGAATTCGTCCACGATGACCACCTCGCCATCACGGACGATGTACTGTTCGTCGCGCTGGAACAGTTCCTTGGCTCGCAGGGCCGTCTCAAGGAAGTGGTGCCACTGCTGGACGTCCTCGTCGTCCGCGTGATAGAGGTCTCTGACGCCGAGCATGCGCTGGGCAAGCTCTGTGCCGCGGTCCGTCAGGTGGCAGCTGTGCTCCTTCTCCTTGACCTCGTAGTCCACGCCGGGCCTGGCCGCCTTGGCAAAGCGGGCGGCAGCATAGTACTTGTCCGACTGCTGGGTGACGGGACCGCTGATGATCAGCGGTGTGCGCGCCTCGTCAATCAGGATGTTGTCCACCTCGTCAACGATCGCATAGTGCAGCCCACGGCTGAGCTGGACCTGGTCCTCGAGCTCGTACTCCATGTTGTCGCGCAAATAGTCGAAGCCGAACTCGCTGTTCGTGCCGTAGGTGATGTCGCACTTGTATGCGGCCGCCTTCTCTTCCTTGGGCTGATGGGACTGGATGTAGCCAGCCGTCAGGCCCAGCAGGTTGTAGACCGGGCCCATCCACATGCAGTCGCGCCGGGCCAGGTAGTCGTTCACCGTGACGATGTGCACGCCGTCCCCGCCGAGCGCGTTCAGGTAGGCGGCGAAGGTGGCCACGAGCGTCTTGCCCTCCCCGGTGACCATCTCCGCGATCATCTGCCTGTGAAGGGCAATGCCGCCGATGACCTGCACGTCGAACGGCCGCATCATCGGATACGGGCTATCAACCGCAGGCGTGATCAACGTGCGCCTGGCCGCCTCGCGCACGTTCGCGAATGCCTCCGGCAGGATCTCGTCCAGGACCCGCTGCTTCTCCTCGAAGCTCCTAAGCCCCCGCAGGCGCTCCTGGAAATTGCGCGTCAACTGCTGAAGCTCACCATCCGTCCTGTTCTGAAAGGTCGGCTCCAACGCGCCGATCCGGTCCACCAGCGGCCTCATCTCGCGCAGGATCCGCTCGTTGGCCGACCCGAAAACCCGCCGGCCAAACTCCGCAAGCTTTAGTATGATCCCCTTCGCCATGGCCCGGTGATTGCGCCCTCTTTATGCATTGCCACGCTGCCGGCCGTCTTCTGTGCCCGTGCCTTGCGGGCAGCCTGTATTATAGCACCAACCAGCCCTGGCACGCACGCCGCAGCGCCGTTGACCCGAATGCAGGTCCATGAATAGAATGATCTCGGGGGACCCCCAGGCGGCGTGTTAGCCTTGCCTCAGGCCCGCATGCCGCTACCTCGGAAGCATATTGCGGTGTCATGTTAGTCAGTCGCACCCAAGTGCCGGGCCGACTTGCCCTTTGCGTGCTCGCACGCCTGGTAGCAGTCGTGCTGTGCACGGCAGCAAGCGCTGGTGCGGGTCCCGGCCAGGCCGCAGACGCCGCGCTCTGGGACGGTTTTGAACAGGAACCCGCCGCTGGCGGCTCTTAGCCGGCAATGCAATGCCGTGGTGGTGGGACTCGCTCATCCGACCGAACAACCTGGAGCGGTTCTTCCAGCCGCTGTCGCGCTTCGCCCGGGGCATTGACCGGCGGCTGGAGAACTACCAGTTGATCGAAACGGCCGTGCTGAGAGAGGGCGGCTCGGAAATAGCCGTTCGCGGGCTGCTGAGCAACCATAGCTGTTACCTCTGGCTGCACAGGCCCGCATCGGAGGAAAGCCAAGCTCAGCGCGCGCTCATTCCGTCCGGATTGAAGCTGGCCCTCAGCGGGATGGTCGGCGGCACCTACATCATGAGCGTCATGGAGAGCTCGACGGGCCGAAGCTTGCGCCGAAGCATCCTGACCTGCCATGAGGGCAGGCTCATCCTGCCGTTGCCCCCCAGCCAGGACGACGTCGCTGTGAAAGTCGAGTGCCGGGGATCTGCTCAGCCTCGCTTCTACGGAAGCCCGGAACGCATGCGCCTCGAAGAAAGACCCGGCCGGCCCCTGCCCGCTGAATGAGCCTGCCTCCGCAGCTCAGCCCCTGATGCGCCGGCAGATCGCCTCCATCACGGCATCGTAGTCGGCCGGCAGCTCCAGGGGCGGATTCGCCCAGCGGCTGGCAACCCCACGCAGTTTGCCCCAATGATAGTCAATCTTGAACTCGGGGAACTTCAGGCCGTGCGCCGTTGAGATAACCACAACGCGGTCGGTAGGGGCGACATCCCTGCGCTGGACAAGTTTGATCAGGGCGGCCAGCGCCACTCCAGTGTGGGGGCAGGTGAACAGGCCGTCGCGGTCTACCCGCGCGCAGGCGTCGGCCAGCTCCTCCTCGCTGGCCTGCTCCACCACGCCGCCGAAGTCCTTCAGGACCCGGATCGCCTTCCAGACGCTGACCGGATTGCCGATCTGGATTGCGCTAGCCAACGTCTTTTTCGCCTGGACAGGCTCGAACGAAGCGAAATCGCGCAGGTAGCTCCTGTAGAGCGGATTGGCCTGGCTGCTCTGGGCGCAGCAGATGCGCGGCAGGCGATCAATAAGCCCTAACTGCCGCATCATCTCAAAGCCCAATCCCAGGGCGCTCACATTGCCCAGATTCCCACCCGGTATCACAACCCAGTCGGGCACCTGCCAGCCAAGCTGCTGCACTATCTCGACGGAGACCGTCTTCTGGCCCTCGATCCTTAGGCTGTTGAGCGAGTTGGCCAGGTAGATGTTGTTGCGGGAGGTTACCTGCTGCACCAGGGCCATGCAGCCGTCGAAGTCGGTATCGAGCGCCAGCGTCACCGCCCCGCTGGCAATGGGTTGGACTAGCTGCGAAGGGCTGATCTTGCCGCGCGGCAAAAACACAATGCACGGGATGCCCGCCTGCGCACAGTAGGCCGCCAAAGAGGCGGAAGTGTCGCCCGTCGAAGCACAGGCCACCGCCGGCAGGTCCTTGCCCTCCGCCCGCATCTGGGCAACCATGCTCACCAGCACAGTCATGCCCAGATCCTTGAAAGAACCCGTGTGCGAGCTCCCGCAAAGCTTCACGTAAAGCTCGGGCACGCCAATGCTTGCGCCGAACCTCTCGGCCCTAACAAGCGGGGTCTTCCCCTCGCCGATCGTCACTATGTTCTCGTCCTCAACATGCGGGTTGACCCACTCCCTTTTCCCCCACACACCGCTCGCGTAAGGCCCAGCCGAGCCGCCCCATCGCTCCTCAAAAAGCGCTTTCCACTCGGCCGCACTGCGCTCGGCAAGTGCCTCCATGTCGTGCCGCACTTCCAGCAGGCCGCCACACCCGCGACAGCGGTAAACGATATCGCCGAGCTCATGCCGCTCATCGCAGCCTGCGAAGCACTGAAACCACGCATGGTATCGCGCGCCCGTCCGCATGGGGCTCCTCGGATTGA
>CAYYNS010000169.1:0-4696 GCA_964473085.1 uncultured candidatus Brocadiaceae bacterium | reverse complement strand
ACCCACAGGCCGAGCACCAGCCCCGAGACGATCAACCCGGCAGCGATGAGGCGACGCGAAGTGCGAGCGATCGGTTTCGGAGCCAGCACCATGTGCGCCACGGCCGGGATAACGGTGAGCGCCACGACAATGGAACCGATAAGGCAGAACGTTTTGGTGAATGCCAGCGGCCTGAAGAGCTTGCCCTCCGGCCCCGTCATGGCGAAGACAGGCAGGAATCCCACGACGGTGGTGGATACCGCTGTCAGCACTGCGCTGCCTACCTCGCTGGAGGCACGATAGATCACCTCCAGGCGGTCCTCTTCTGGCCGGGCGGCCTCGAGGTGCTGGAGGATGTTCTGGCAGATGATTATGCTCATGTCCACGATGGTCCCGATCGCGATGGCGATGCCAGAGAGCGAGACCAGGTTGGCGTCCACGCCGAACAGCTTCATGGCGATGAACGATCCCAGTACGGCCAGCGGCATCACAGCACTGATCAGCACTGCCACGCGCAACTGGGCGACCATGATGATGACCACGATGGCGGTGATGAGCACCTGTTCGTAGAGCGCAGCGTTCAGCGTGCCGAGGGTTTCGTAGATCAAGCCCGTGCGGTCGTAGAACGGAACGATGGTCACCTGGCTGGTCGTTACCCACTGTGGCCACTCCCCGCGGGGGGTCGTCTTCAGCCAGTTCGTCCAACCTTCCTGATTCAGCTCACCCGGAGAGAACGCCTCGAAGCCGTGACCGCGAGCGAACTGCTCAATGGCGTCCCGGCTCACGCGGCCGAAGTCCACTACCGTCCGCACCGGCAGCGCCGGCCGGATGGATTCGATCTTCTCCTTGAGGTTCTTGATCGCAGCGAGCGGGTTGTAGCCGTATCGCACAACGACGATGCCGCCAACGACCTCGGCGCCCTCCTTGTCGAGCGCACCGCGCCGGTACGCCGGCCCGAGCGTGACCTGTGCCACGTTCTTGACGTAAATGGGGACGTTGTTGTTGACCTTGACGACGGAGTTCTCGACGTCAGCAACGTTCTTGACGAATCCGAGACCGCGGATCATGTAGTCCACGCGGTTCACCTCGATGGTCATGGCGCCGACGTCAATGTTCGAGGTGCGCACGGCGCCCAAAACCTCATCGAGGGTCACCTCATGTGCGCGCATGGCATCCGGATCAACGTCCACCTGGTATTCCTTGACATAACCGCCGACGGAGGCGACCTCACTGATGCCTTCAGCGGAAAGGAGAGCGAAGCGCACAGTCCAGTCCTGCACGGTGCGCAGTTGTTCCAGGTCCCAGCCAGCGGCCGGGCTGCCATCGGGGTCGCGGCCTTCGAGGGTGTACTGGAATATCTGCCCCAGGGGCGTGGCATCCGGCCCCAGCGTCGGCAGCACGCCTTCCGGCAGGATGCCCGGCGGGATGCTCTGGAGCTTCTCCAGCACGCGGCTTCGCGCCCAGTAAAAGTCTACGCCTTCCTCAAAGATGACGTAGATGGTGGAGAAGCCGAAGAAGGAGTAGCTGCGGATCGTCTTGACGCCCGGCGCGCCGAGCAGGTAGGTCGTGAGCGGATACGTGATCTGGTCGTCCACATCCTGCGGAGAGCGGCCCATCCACTCCGTGAAGACGATCTGCTGCTTCTCGCCGATGTCGGGGATGGCGTCAACCGGGACGGGCCGGCGCGGCAGCCCCCACAGGTGCCAATCGAACGGCGCGACGACGACGCCCCAGGCCACAAGGAAGAGCACCACGAGCACGACGACCAACTTGTTCTCGAGGCAGAACCGGATGACCTTGTCCACCAGCGAAGGCGGTTTGGCGCTTGGCTGGCTCTCGCGCGGCGAGTCATTCATGGCGATGCTCTCCGGCCTGCGGGGAGGCCTGTGGTCCGACGGTCCCTACTACCTCGCCGCACTTGGGCATAGCCTTGCCGAAGTACGGATTGCGCACGTCGGCGTCCCCTTGCAGCCAGTTGGCGCCGCGGTTATTGAAGGCCATAGGGCAGTGGATCTTGTAGATCGGCCCGACGCCTTCTGCCCCGAACTGGACGATAGCCTCGGCGAGCACGTCGGAGAGCAGTGCCAGACCCGTGCGCATGGACTCAAGCGTCCACCCTTTGGCGGCAGTGCCGATAGCCTTCTGCATCTTGTCGGCCGCCTCCATCCAGAGTCCGTGCGCGCGGCCCCTGAGCAGGGCCGTGTCAATCTTCTCGAGCGCCTGCTGGACGGCCTGGAAGGCTTTCCCGGCGCCCTTTTCATCGTCCGACGCCAGGGCCGAGGCAAGGTCGAGATAGGCCCGAACCACACTGCCGAGCTGCTGTCGGAACGCCTCCGGCACAGCCTCATCCGGCGATTCTTCTGCAGGGGCAGCGGCCGAAGTAGCCGTCGTGCCGGCGGGCTGCGGCGCGCCGCCGTGGTGATGCACGGCCGGGGGCCCGCCGCCCTCAGGCCGCATCATGCTAGGCTTGGCCTGGATCTGGAGCGCGCTGTCAATCTTGAAGTTGCCGCGCGTGACCACGCGTTCGCCCTCAGTGAGGCCAGATTTGACGATGTAGTAGTCGCCGGCTCTAGGCCCGAGCTCCACCTCGCGGCCTTCGTATGTCGGCTTCTCACGGCCGGTGACCTCGACGTAGACGACCGCACGCGGCCCGGTAATCAGCGGCGCTGAGGCCGGGATCACGAGCGGCTCGCGGCCGGCCGACGCAGCAGCGGCGGCATACCCCAGCGACTCAGTAGTGACCAGCGGCATCCCGCACACGTCGCAATTGCCGGCGGCCGGTTTGATCACTTCGGGATGCATCGGGCAGATCCACATGCCGGCCAGAGACGGTTCCATCACGCGGCCGCCTTCGGCCACTTCCGCCAGCACCACGGCGCGCACAAACATTTCGGGCTTCAGCTTGCCGTCGGGATTCGGAACGTTGACGCGCAGCTTGACGGTTCGCGTAGCCGCAGTTAGCACCGGCTCGATGAACGAGATCGTGCCGGTGAACTTTTCGCCTGGATACGCCTCAGCCGTCACAACCGCCTTCTGGCCGTATCTCAGCCATGGCAGGTCCGACTCGTAGGCGTCGAGCTTCACCCAGACGTTTGAGAGGTCGGCGATCGCATAGATCGGTGTGCCGGTCTGGACGTACATGCCGACCCGACCCTCGCGCCTGATGACCACGCCGCCGATGGGTGCATAGAGGGTTACGTGCTCGGCGGGCGTGCCGCGGTTCTCGATCTCCGTCACCTGCTCCGGCTTCAGGCCCAACAGGCGCAGCTTCTCCCGCGCCGCCCCAAGGGTAGCTGCGGCCAGCTGCTCGATGCCGGGCTCGCCTTCGGCCTCGCGCGCAGCGCGCAGGGCCTGAAGAAGCTCTCCTTGTGCGACAACCAGGTCGGGGCTGTAGATGTCCACCAAATGGTCACCCTTGCGCACGGTCGCGCCAGTGTAGTCCACATACAGGCGGTCGAGGCGGCCAGCGACCCAGGCGGTCAGGTAGGCCAGGCGCGTCTCGTCGTAGTCCACCTTGCCCACCATGCGCAGTTCGGTGGCCACATATTTGCGCTCCACCGGTGCCGTCTCGATCTCCATCAGGCGAGCAGCCTCGACCGTAGTGACGAACTCGCGCGGACGTGCCGCTTCGCTTGTCGGCTGCGGCACAGGGATGAGGGACATACCGCAGATGGGGCAGCGGCCCGGTTTGGGCTGGCGGATCTGGGGATGCATGGAGCAGGTCCATTCCTGCACCTCTGGCGCCTGCCCGGCCTGAGCCTCCTTCGCAGGCGGGGGAGCCGGCTTGTGTCTGAACGCCATCCCCAGCCGGAAGGCCACCCCGAGCGCAGCGATCAGCCCTATCCACCGCAAGGTCCTCTTGACCATCACATTCACGATCATGCCTCCGTTACAACAGTGCTGGAAAATAGATCCGCGACGGCCTTACATCCCGCCGCCGCTTCGGCCTCGGTCCATGCCTCTGTCCGAGATGGCGCCGCCCGAGGGCTCGGTGGGCTCCATGCCGCCTGCGCCCGCTGCAGGACCCATGCCGCCAGCGGACGCAGCCATGCGCAGGGCGCGAAAAACCATGCGGCCGGGCTGCATGGCCTCCACGTCTACCGTAGACCACGTCTCGATGGCTGCCAGGGCCTTCTCGCGCTCTGCGCGTAGCTGCACAACCATCAGCTTCGCATCGAGGAGCGCCCGCCGGGCATTAAGCAGGTCCGCGAAGCTCAGCCGGTTATTCGCATAGCTGGCGCGCGCAACCTCGACCGTTTGCAGAGCCCGCGGGATGATCACCCGCTCGAACAATTCCACCTGACGTTCGTCGTTGCGCAGAGTGGAAAGGTTGAGCACAAAGCTGGCAGCCAGGTCGCGGCCGTACTGGATGCGCGCCAGTTCGGCGGCTCTGAGGCTCGCTTGGGCCTGCGCGATGCTGGCCTTGATCGCCTCCACCTGTGTCGGCAGTGTAATCATGCCGCCCAGCATCCGCTCCACGTTGCCCGTGACGCCTGCCATGAGGCTGAAGTCTGGCAGGTAAGCCTGCCTGGCCAGCGAGAGCGCTTCCTGGCGTCCGGCAACTTCTCGGGCCAGGGCCGATAGTCCTGGGCTGCGTTCCGCGCCCGCGAGAATCAACTCGTCGTCGCTGACAGGAACCGGCCGGGGAGGCGGGAAGGACTTCGCAAGGGGCACAGGAGCATCGGCCGGACGGCCCAGCAGGGCGTTCATGCGGGCA
>CAYYNS010000168.1:0-4709 GCA_964473085.1 uncultured candidatus Brocadiaceae bacterium | reverse complement strand
TCCGAGCCCCCTGAATGTCCCACGTAGGCCACGTCGAGCTGCATCCAGTCCACGGTCTGCATACTGCCGCCGCTCAGCCGCTTGGTCTGAAGGCGCTGGCGCAGTCCAATCCTGATCGTCTCGCCATCGCGGATGGCCTCTACGCGATCGTCTGGGATGCGCGGGCCGGTTCCGCCCCTGGGCCACGGGTCATACCCGCCCAACGGGATGAAATCCGCTGACTCCCCGCGCACGAAAGACAGCGACTCGACCTCAACAAAGGGCGTCACGATGTGCCGCAGCCGGTTGAGGGCAAACAGCTCGCTCGATACGTCGTAGGAGCGGCTGAAGTCTGCGCTGGCCCGCATGCCCGCCCCCACGCCTACCCTGGACTGGGCGCCGCTGTACGAGCCCCCCGACATCGCACCCTTGCTCGCCCAGGTGGCAAGGGCTCGCACGAAAGGATCCAGCCGCAGGAACCCGATCCTAAGCGGCGCCGAAAGCCTGTGCTCGGTGTGGGCGCGCACCAACGCCGGCGGGTCCTCCAGCGCCAGCTCCTTGCTCACCTCCAGATCGTAAAGCCCGGTCTCGAAGGAAGCATCGTAGACCAGCGGCCCGATCGGAACGCCGACCCACTGGAGCTCCAGGCTGGGCTTCTCCTCCAACTGGGTGAGGAACTCATTCAACCGGGCCTTAAACAGGAGGCCGGCCCAAAGGTTGTCCCGGCGATAGCGAGTGAACACGTAACTTTCCGGCGCCTTTTCCTCCTCGAACTCCTTCTCGAAATACTCGTTCAGGAAGCCGGAATCAGACAGCCAGTAGAACTCCGCGTCCGTGCGCCAGTATGGATCCCACTGCGCCCTGTGTCGGAGCCACAGCCGACCGCGTTCCGTCTGCGGCACGGCAAGGCCCGTGTCGTCCTCGTCACCAGAGTCGTGCACGTAATACGCCGTCAGCAAGCCGCTGTGACGGGCGGCGCCGGGCCCGCTGAACCCGTACTCGAGATCCGTCCCCACCCCGGGCCCGCGAGCTCCGTAGTAGTCAAGGTGCACAAGCCAGTCCTTGATCCAGTCCGCCTCCAGCCCCAGGTGCGTGGGCCGCCACCGCGTCTTGATAAAGGGGCCGAACTTGCTGCTGGCCCCCACCGCTATGCTGGACAGAAGGAACCCCTCCCTCTTGCCAACATCCGTTGCCAGAAACGGCAGCCCGAACAGAACGCCGCTTTCCTTGCCAGCCCGCAGCTTCACGTCCCAGCCACTGACGAAGACGCTGGGCTCCTCGTGCACCACCCGCACCCGCTCGCCCGTGAACTGATAATGGGGCTGACTGAACGGGCACGTCGAGATGCTGCCCTCACGCATGAAGAGGTTTCGGCTGTCCAGCATGTAAACCTCGCGCCCGCGCAGGACATAGATCACCTCAGGAGCTGCTTCCAACGGCTCGAAGCGCATCTCCCCCCGCGTAGCGAGGCCGCGCTCGCGCCCCGGGTTGATGTAGATCTCGTCCGCCCGGAAAGTCTCGAACCGCCCCAGCACCCTGGTCACGTCCTCCGGCAGCCGAGCAGCCGGGACGCCGGGCTTTCTTCTCAAGATCACGTTGCCCCGCGCATACATCTCGTAGGACTCGCCGGCCTGATCGTACCACACCACGGCGACGTCCGCATTGAGGTCAACATTCCCGTACGCCCCGCGCACGTCCCCAAGGTAAACCGCGGTGATTCGTCCCTCCTTCTCGTCCGCGAAAAAGTGGACCTCGTCGGCCTTAAGCGCCCTGACCAGCACCTCCTTCTCGGGCACCCCCGGCGTCTCAGGAATAGCCTCCAGCGCCAGGTCAGCCCGCCCGTCTCGAGCGCTTGCCTCCGCCCTGCGATAGAGAGGCAGCCTCTGAAGGTTGTCCACGGGCATCAGTGCGCAGTCCCACGCGAAGCCCACGCTGCTGCTTAGGCGCAGGAAGACGGCTGACGCCTCGCGGACCCTGCGGCCCTCCACCACGCGCGCAGGCTCAGTGGCCTTCTTGCCGGGCGTGCCCGCCCCCTCGGCATACACCCGCACCATCGCTGCACGGACATCCGGCCGCAGCGATGCAGCCTTGTCGAGCCACACGACCAGGCTGGCCCCCGCTATCCTGGCTGGCCCCTGGCGGACCTCTCCGCCACCGGAAGCGACGAACACCTTGACCTCGTCATTCTCCCAGCCCAGGACTTGACCGGGGCTTTCAAGCCAGATTCCGTGGCGGCTGATGTCCCGCTCGATCAGGGGGCCTTGGGCCTGCGCGGCAACGGACGGCAGGCACATTGCCGCCACGAAAATCGCCCCCGCGCACCAAGTACCGCCTCGCCGAGCGAGACTGGACGTTGACCTTGTCATCTCCCACACACCGAAACCAAGAACGCGCAGCAGGCAGTCCAAACCCGTTCAGGGCAGGTTACCCACTAAGCGCCCGGACCCGACAGGCAATCCGAAGGCTCCTACGACAACAGTCGAAGGGGTTTTACCATATTCCGGCAGGCAAGTAAAAGTGAATGCGCCGCGAATCGCGCGGCGCCGGCTGGCCCCCCGCCGCGCCTAAAGCCTGCCCAGAGGACAACAGCCACAGCGCGCACTGTTTGCGCAGGCGCAACGGATTTCGTACACTTTTTTGGTAGCATCGAAGGCTACCGTCAAGCTGGAGTTTCTGACTGGATGGAGCAAACGCAGGGGCGCCCATTTCATCTGCTGTTCACGATAGACTGTGTGCCTCCGGGAGGCCCGGAATCCGTGCCCGGACCAGCGTCGTGGGACGATGCCGAGCGCGCCATGCTCAGCTTCACCGAAGGCTTGTGCGCCCTTCAACTGAAGGGAACATTCTTCGTCGCCCCCCAGTGCCTGAAGCGGCTCGAAAGGACACTCAGCGACCTGAAGGCGGCAGGGATGGAGCTTGCGCTGCTGTGCCACCCGCAACTCTCCAACTACCAGAGCTACCTGGGCTCCTACAGCTTCGACCGACAGCGCGAGATCGTTCGCCTGGACCTGTCCGTCTGGCAGGACCAGATGGGCGAGCCTACCGATAACTTCCGGGCAGGCTTCTTCAGCGCCAACGACTACACCTTCCAGGTGCTCTGCCTGGAGGGCTTTCGACAGGGAAGTTGCTCCCTGCCAGGACGCATAGATACGGATCAGTGCAGCCTGTGGCAGAAGGCCCATCCCTTCGCGCACCATACCGACCCCCTGGACAGGCGCATTCCCGGCACGATGGAGTTCTTCGAGACGCCCGTCAGCAGCAACTTTGAGGCCAGGGGCGACGCCCTGGCTGAAATGTTCACGCCCCCGCACCTGCGCATCGAAGACCCCTGCATCAACGAGCACGCCGCAGGGCTGATCGCCCAATGCCTCGACCGCATGGAGAGCGAGGGCGTGTCCGTGCGGACCCTCGTGTTCGTCACCCACAACACTGTGGGCTGGGGGCGACCGGAAGACCCCCACCTGGAGAGGCTGCGCAACCTGGTCCGCCTTACGCACCATGCTGCCGCCGCAAGGGGCCTACAGGTGGTGCCGGCAACCCTACAATCCGTCCACCAGTATGCCGACTCCGTCTGGCCCCGCAGCAGCTTCCTCAACGAGCTGGAGGAGACGGCCTGAGCACATGTCCGATATCCTGAAAGGCATCAACCTCAGCGACGTCGTCGCGCTCCAGTGCGAGGATTGCGGCCGGCGCTTCCGCGCCCGCTCCTGGCGTCAGGGCATTGCCTGCCCCAAGTGCCACAGCGGCCAAATCAAGCCGCTGGTCGCTCCCGGCGGCGCCGTGGACTACCGCGTCGCCGACCGCAGCAAGGGATACGCCCCGGCGGACGTGCGCTTCGCCCAGTGGGCCAAGTGGTGCGGCCTCGTCACGCCATCCAGCTACGAGGTGGCCTTCATCAGGCAGAACCGCCAGATCCAGGAAGGCCTCGACCCCCAGCCCATCCACGAAATACTCATCCAGGACGGCGCCCTGACCGAGCGCCAGGCCGTGCGCCTCCTGGAGTTCCTCAGCTGCCCACGGCCCGACGAGGACGACGGCCGCTTCATCCAGGCGCTCCTGGCCACCGGCGGCGTTGACCCTGAGAAGGTCCGCCAGACCCAGGCCCTCCAGATCAGAGCTGCAACAAAGTATCACGAAGTGCCCCCACTGTGCCAGCTTCTGATGGAACGCCACCTGATCACCGAGGCACAGATGCTCGCCCTGCTCAAGCTACAGCAGCAGAACGGCTACGGGCCGCTCAAGGTCGCCCTCGACATGGTGGCGGGCCCAGCACAACAGAAACGCCTGCCAGCCCTGCGCCAGACGCTGTCCCTGCGCAACCCCCAGACGCGCAAGGTTGCTATCGTCGCCGGCCTGTTCCTGGCAGCCATCGTCATCTGGTGGCGCCAGACGGCTGCCGGGGCGCCCACCATGTATGTACAATGTGAGCTCTGCAACAAAGTCTCCAGCGTCCGCTGGTCCAAGACCTTCCCCGTCGTCTGCCCACACTGCCGGGGCACCAGCGCCTACTACGTCAGGATATGCCCCAATAGGCACATCTTCAGGGTCAGGAACCCCTACATCGTGGAGCCTTGCCCCCGCTGCGGCAGCACCTCCGCCCGGCCGCTCAGGGCGCAGGATGTCCCGTAGCTCGCCCGCCGCCGCTACCCCCGCCCGCCGTATGGCGGGCCGCCCAGCGCCTTCAGCCGCGCCGCCGCCAGGTGCGCCAGCCGCGTCGGCTCAGGCACCCG
>CAYYNS010000167.1:0-4727 GCA_964473085.1 uncultured candidatus Brocadiaceae bacterium | reverse complement strand
CCGATATCCGAGAGCGACTCGCCTGTGAGCTGGCGGGCCAGGTACATGCCCACCTGACGGGCGCGGCTGGCGCCGCGGGTGCGCGCCTTGCCCGACAGGTCAGCTTCAGCGCCGGGAAGCGTCTCGACGAGCACCCTGCGGATCTGGTCGAGGGTCGGCACGCATCGGCGCGAGCGGGAGGTCGCCGCCAGGGCCTGACGGGCAAGGGCCATGTCCATCGCAGCGTGCCCGTGAGCGGAGCCGTAGGCGGCCAGCGAGCAGACCGCGCCGTTGAGCTCGTGCAGGTCGCTGCAGTGGCGCTCTGCCAGGTAGCGGAAAACCTCGTCGGTGGCCTTGAGCCCGTAGGCCTGCCCCAGCCGCCTGGCCACGTGCTCCGATTCGTCGGGGGGAGGCACGACCAACTCCGCCCAGAAGGCGCCTGAAAGCAGGCTCTTGAACGCCGGCTTGGTCTCCTGGAAGTCCTTCGGGTGGACCGTGGAACTCAACACGACCCTGCCACCGCCGCACAGCAGGCTCTTGACCGTGTAGCTGAGCTCGTCTTGGGCATAGGGCTTGCCCTGCAGGAAGCCGACCCCGTCCATGACGAGCATGTCACAGGAGCGGTAGCGCTGCCGGAACGGCCAGGTCTTGCCGCTCTGCATCGCGTAGTAGAGGTCATTGCACCAGCTCTCTGCCATGACATACTCGGCCCTGCTTGCCGCGCCAGACTCCAGGGCTGCCTGATGGAGCGCATCCAGGAGCGCGGTCTTGCCGCTGCCAGCCTTGCCGAGCACCACCAGGAAGCGGAACCGTGGCTGGGCAGAGCGCGCTATCTCGTAGGCGGCGGCGAACGGAAGCCGGTTTGCCTCCGTCATGACGAGCTCGTGGAAGCTGTGGCGGCTGACGGGGCGTGGGGGGCGCGCCCTGGGCGCTCTCTGGGCCGACGGCTCGTGCCCACCCGGCCCGTCAGAGGGTGCGTCGTGGTCCCTGCGCTCTGCGCGCAACCTGCGGAACAGCGAGGGCTCGACGGCGAACTTCACCTCGACGGGCTTCCCCAGCAGTTCCTTTGCGGCCCTGCACACGGTATCCTTGTACTGGTGAGCCAGGTACTGCTGGGCGATGACGCTGGGCACGCCGACCACCAGCCGGGAGCCGTCAACGCCGCTCAGCTCCGTCTGCTTGAACCAGATGCCGTA
This sequence comes from uncultured candidatus Brocadiaceae bacterium, assembly GCA_964473085.1. Classification (GTDB taxonomy): domain Bacteria; phylum Planctomycetota; class Brocadiia; order SM23-32; family SM23-32; genus CAYYNS01. The sequence continues at coordinate 3,552 of CAYYNS010000167.1, read as the reverse complement.
GCGCTGGTGCCCGAGCTGGTGCTGGATACGCTCCTGGATCAGTCGCCACAGACGCTGCCGGTCGGCAGCGCAGTCAAGGCCGCCAGCCAGAACTGGAGAGCCCTGGGGGGCGTCCGAACCTTCAGGCTGAAGCAAGGCGGCGGAGTCTTCGGACACAGAATCCCTCCCTCACGACCGGCCAGTCGCTTGCAAGACCGACAACGTCACTTACTGTACGGCTGGGGGATTACTGCAGGAGGTGGGCAGTATCCTCCGTGCTGCCCGGCGGCAGGCCCGCGCAGCCCCATGTGCCTGTCCGCCCGCTGCCCGCACGAAGGCAAAATCCAAGCAGTCCCAAAAACGCTGCTTATCATGCAAAACAACCATCTATGACTGAAGGTACGCTCGATGCCCTTTGCTCCCGCATTCAAGACGGCCCGAATCGTAAGGCACGCGCGCAAAACTCGTCAATAGCAGAGCCTTGCGATTGCGGCGGTTGAGCGGATTTAGGACAGCGCGTACGACCGCTAAGAGTCTGTGCGGCAAGCGTTTTCAGGGAAGCGGATTTCACGCAAGAAAATCGCGAAATTTTCACGCGCCCATCAAGGCGGTGTCACGGACGCACACGGGCGCGCAGGCCCGTTTTCATTGGCGCTCAACGCGCAACGACTTACGACGAATCGTTCCAGAGCACAGTTGATGCAAACGCTTATCGGGCACCTGCGAGGCGTGAATTCGGGGTCAAGAGGCCGTCTTCGCATCCGCGCGTGATGCGTCGCAGCATTGTCAATCCACTAGCAAGCGGTAAAGCTCGAGACAGCGCTGCGCCTGGCGCGCCAGGGTGTAATCGTTCAGTACCGTCTGGCGACAGCGCTCGGACATCGCGCGCAGGCGATCCATGTCCGACAGCGCGCCCAAGATGGTTTCCCGCAGCGCATCCGCGTCCTGCGGAGGCACCAGGAAACCCGTCTCGCCGGGGCGCACCATGTCAGGTATGCCACCCACCTCGAACCCCACGACAGGCCTCCCGCAGGCCATGGATTCCAGAACCGTGTTCGGCAGATTGTCCTGAAGCGAGGGGATCACAAACAGGTCAGCCGCGCTGTAGACGGCGGACAGGAACCGCTGGCCCTGCACATAGCCCAAGTGCACATGGGGCAACACGGCCGGCACATCCGGCCTGCCCGCGCCAGCGGACAGCAACACAAGGTCCTTTACACCCCTCAGCCCCGCGAGGGCATCGCGCAGGAACCCGAAACCCTTACGCCGGTTGTCTACCGAGTGGGCAAGGAAAAGCAGAACCCTGGCCTCCGAGGGCAGGCCCAGGATGCTCCGGCAGGCGACGGGGTCCCGCGGCGCAAACTGCTCAGCATCAACGCCGTTAGGAATGACCGTGACGGCGAACTCGCCCAGCAGCGAGCTCAGCCGCACCTGCTCCGCCATCCAATGACTGGGCGTCACGATGTGCATGCGGCCCCTGAGCCGGCGAAAAGCGTCGCGCTTGCGTCTCCAACCGGCCCTTGACAGGTCGTTCTCACTGCGCGAGCCGAGCTGAGGACATGCCCCGCACTGCGCGGCGAACCGCCCGCAGCCCAGATCGTAGTGACACCCGCCCGTGAAGGCGTTCATGTCGTGCAGGGTCCAGACCACCCGGACCCGGGACGGCAGGCGTCGGAAGAACTCGCCGTAGTCCACGAACTGCGCGACCCAATGCAGATGGAGGATGTCACACGGCGGAAGCTGGCGCACTGGCGCGGCGCCGTATATCGTGCGGGGATCGCTGAACGGCTCCAGCCCGGGGGGGCGCGTGCGCACGTAGCGGCGCAAGGCCGCCGATATCCACAGCCGACGCGCCACCCTGCGCAGCCGCACGCACAGCCCACGAGCCGGTCGAAACGCCAGGACGCGTTCGTCCTCGCGGCACTTGTTCTCGACGAACATCCGCGAGTCGGCGCCCGCATCCAGCAGCGCCGCGTGAAGCCGGTAGGCCGCAACGCCAGCCCCGCCCGCCCCGTCCCACGTGCTGACGTGCACGACCTTCACGCACCCTCCCGGTAGGCGAAAAGGTTTAGCCGCTGGTCCATCCCCTCGTTGGCACCACGCTCGACGAGGGGCTGGGCAGAAACGAGCTCCGGTTGAATGTGCAGGCGAAAGCCGGCCTCCTGGAGCACAGCGACAATCTCCCCCAGCCGCTGCCTCTTGCCGAGGAACGAGTGGTACTCCACGAACAGGTTGTCCACCTGCTGCAGATGCCGGCTGCAGTCCAGCAGGACGTCGGCCTCCGCGCCTTCGATGTCGAGCTTGAGCAGTTGGACCGGCTCCTCCAGGAAGCTCCTCAACCGCACCGTGGGCACCGAGATGCACCCCTCTTGCCCGCTGTCTACCTGGTCTATCAAGCGGCCGCCATCCGCCCCCTGCACCCAGAAAGTCATCTCACCGTCCTCGGTCCAGACGGCCTTCGGGATCAACTCGACGTCATCGAATCCCCATTGCCTGCAGTTACGTTCAAGGGCGGCAAACGCGCCCGGGTCCGGCTCAAAGGCGATGATCCTGCTTCGAGGGTAAAGCCGCTTCCAGTACAGCACGGCCAGGCCGATGTTGGCACCGCAGTCCAGGATGCGAGGCGCGTCGCGGTCAGAGGTAAACCGGTATACTCCAGCCTCAAGTATCTGCACGTAGGCAGAGGCGCACGAAGCCGCGTCCACGATGTGCACGGCCAGATCGCCATCCGGAAGCCTCACCACGCCGGGCTGGAAGCGGGGCATTGCGCGCAGGCGCTCGATGAATTGGGCGGATCGCCGGCGCCTGCCTTGTTCCCGCCTGAACTGCGGCACAAGGGCAAGCTTGATCCAGTGCTTCACCCGGTTGGGGGTGAGCCTGCGCGCAAGCTGCATGAGTTTGCCAGCCATGGCACTACCAGTCCCCATCTGCCCGCAGATCAGAGGCTCTCTATCGCCCGCACCAATTCCGCGATCCGGTCTTTGAGCCTGTGATCTCTCAAGGTCCTCTGCTGTCCTGCGCGCGCGATGGCCGCGCGCTCGTCCTCGTGTTCCAGGTAGTAGCGGACACGTTCCACGCACTCCGGGGCATCCTTGAAGGTCACCACCTCCGTACCCGGCTCAAACATCTGGTGCAGGTCCGACTTGTGGTCGGTGACCAGCAGGGATCCCATTCCCGTCGCCTCGAACAGGCGGAGGTTGTTTGCATGGTTGCCCGCCACGTCAATGTGATGGTTAAGGCTGATGCGGGAGCGCGCAAGCAGGCCGTACATCTCCTCCGCCCAGGCCTGCCCGCGATAACGGGGGCGCACGGGCGAGTCGGGCGGCAAGCCCTCAAGGTTCGGCCCCCAGACGTCCAGTGGAAGCCGTTCGCACAGGTATTCGAGCCACTCCCGCCGGCCCGCGTGCGCCGGCTGGAGGCTCCCGACGAAGGAGACGGCGATGGTTTGCTCAGGCTGCCCGATGCTGTCGAGGGCCGCTGGTTCGAACGCCCACCGCACCAGTTCGCCCCTGACGCCCAGGCTGCGGAAGTGGCTGACCAGGTTGGGCAGGGACGAGATCATCAGGTCGTAGA